>JBAUBA010000158.1:0-3922 GCA_049676265.1 Atribacterota bacterium | reverse complement strand
AAGTTTAACCGATATTCCCATAGATTTTGTCCTTACTTTGGAAAATACTGATTTAAGTTTTGTTAGCATGTTCTTTAAAGAAGATATTAAGCAACTTCAGGGTTCAACCAATGCTGAATTAAAACTTTCCGGGACTTTAAATAAACCGATTTTAAATGGTAACATCGCTCTTAACGCTGGTTTGATAGAGTTTTATGAATTGCCGGCTAAGATAAGCGATTTAAATGTCTCGCTCCGATTGGAAGATAATTTGGTTAAGATAAAAGATATGAATTTCCAGATTGACCAATATAAGATTTATACTTCCGGAGAATTTACTTTGAAAAACTTGCAACCCCAGGATTTAAATATTAATATATGGAGTAATAAGGAGGAAATTTTATACCAGGATATTTTTAAGGCTCAGGCTGATTTGAAAGCAAAGTTAACCGGTCTCCTTACTTCTCCCCACATAGAAGGGGTTTTAACCCTTTCCCAGGGAGAATTAAACTGGAAAGATAATAATAAAGATATCCCTACTGACCCATCCGAGCTTTTATCTCAATTAAGTAATTTTAAAGGAGATATCGATCTTGAGGTAAAAATTTTAGATGATTTCATCGTTAAATCCAAAGATCTTGATTTAAAATTAGTAGGAGGTCTAAAAGTTCAGGGAGCCCTATCTGTTCCTAAATTAAACGGAGGATTACAGATTAAACAGGGTTATATCTCCTTTTTAGATAAAAAATTCAGAGTATCAGATGGTAAAGTAATATTCACTGATTCTACAGGGGAAGACATGATTTTAGATATAAGGGCAAAGACTGAAATTGATGACATAGATGTGTTTGTAGATATAAGCGGAATTCTTGTTCAACCCATGATTACTTTTAGTTCTTCTCCCACTTTAAGTGAAAGTGAGATAATCTCCCTTTTAATGTTTAGTAAAAACTACACCGGATTAACCGAGGGAGAGATAGGAACAATTTTGAGAGAAGAAATGGTTAATTTAATAGCTCAAGGATTGAGTATTAGATTTATAAATCAGATAGAAGATGAAATTGCTAATTCTTTAGGTTTGGATGAATTTAAAATTGAGACAATCTTTAAACAAGAGCAGGATTCAGATTTAGCTTTTTTCCCTGGTTTTTCTTTAGAAACTTTAGCTTTTAAAGTAGGAAAATATTTATCGGAAAATTTTTATTTAACCTACTCTGCACCTTTATTTGAAATGGAAATAGGTGACTTGGAAATAGAATATAAACTTAGTGATGACCTAACCTTAAATACTCAGGTAGGCACGTTTAGTCCACAAGTTGGTGATTTTGAATTAAAATTTGAATTACAATATGAATTTTAAAATAGAGGGGTCAGGTCTCAACATTTGACATAACATTTTTGGCTGTCTTGTTTAGCAGTGAGTTCTGTCAAATGTTGAGACCTGACCCCCAATCAAAATTTTTAAAGGAGGAATAAAAAGTGAGAAAGAACAAATGGAGCAAGATACTCGTATTTGGAATTTTAGCTGTGTTATTTATTTTGAGTAGTTTAAGCGTAGTCCAGGCACAGGCAAACAATCAAGGAAAGATAACTGCTATAGTAGTAGAGGGGAATAAAAGTATTTCTATGGATCTAATAATTTCCCAAATTGCCTCTAATCTGGGAGATGTGTTTTCCAAAGAAAATATAGAAAAAGATATGAAAGCAGTATTTGATCTGGGTTATTTTAAAGATATAAAAATAAAATTAGAAGCATTTAGAGATGGTTACAAAGTAGTCTTTACAGTAGTGGAAAACTTGCCTATTAAAGAGATTAGCATTGAAGGGAATACCATAGTTTCTGAGGAAGAGATGCGTGAGGTAATGGTTTTGCAGGAAGGGCAAATTTTTTGTCAGAAGATACTAAAGAATGATGTTGATCGTATTTCTCAACTATATAAAGACCGTGGGTATCTCTTAATTAATATTAAAGATATTGAGTTTGATGAAGAAGGAAAATTATGGATAAATATTTCTGAGGGCCGACTGGAAAAGATAGTAATTGAAGGTAATGATAAGACCAAAGAAAAGATAATTACCAGAGAAATTAATATTGAACCCGGTGACCTCTTCAACTTTGAGACAGTAAAAAAATCTTTACAGAAAATCTATAACTTAGGATTTTTCGAAGACGTAAGTATGAAATTGGAACCGGGTACCGAAGAAGATTCAATAGTTTTAGTTGTAAAAGTCATTGAGAAAAATACAGGAAAATTCGGTATTGGAGCAGGATATAACTCCGAAGAAGGCCTTATGGGATTTACCAGTTACGAGGAGGAAAACCTTTTTGGAGGAGGACAAAAAGTACAAGCCAAAGTGGAATTGGGTGGTAGGACTACTTATAAACTTTCTTTCCTTGAACCCTGGTTGGGTGACACACCTACTTCTCTTGGTTTTGAAGTATATGATACTGTAAACAACAAAGAAGATAAGGAAGAAGAAGTAATTCTTGCTGAATACGATGAAGAAAGGCTGGGAGGAAGGCTTATTTTGGGAAGAAAAATAACTGATTCAGTTAAGTTAGGATTGGAATTAAAGAGCGAGAGAGTAACCTATGACCTAGTTTCCGGAACCCTGCCAGAAGATACTAATGAAGGGTTGACTAATAGCCTTGTGCCTACTTTTTCTTATGATACTCGCGATAATGTATTTGAACCTACTTCCGGTTGGTATCATAGTTTTTCTTTAGAAAAAGCGGGAGGATTTTTAGGAGGAGATTATGACTTTACCAAATACAATTTAACTCTTAGAGCCTATATTTCTACCAAATTTATTGAAGACGTAGTCGACATTAGCAGCGTTAAAAAGATAACTGATAATTTAAGTAAGGGAGTACTAGCTCTCCGGGCTATGGGTGGTATGGCGGATACTGATCTGCCTTCTTTTGCAGCATATCAGGTAGGGGGAATGAACACTATTAGAGGTTATGATTTCGGTGAATTTTCCGGAGATAAATCTTTGGTATTTAATGTGGAGTATAGATTTCCTTTAGCTGAAAATTTCCAGGCAGTACTTTTTGCAGATTGGGGTCAAGCCTGGGATTATGAAGAAAGTATTAATTTTGAGGATTTAAAGTTTGGTCGGGGAGTAGGTGTCCGTTTTGATACTCCTCTTGGACCGATTAGATTAGACTATGGAATTAGCGAAGAAGGTATAGGGCAGACTTACTTTAGTATAGGACATACTTTTTAGGAGATAATTGCCTGATTGCCCAATTCACCAATTGACCAATTAAGAATAAGAATAAAGATTAGAAAATTAATTGACCAATTTGCCAATTAAGATAAAGACTAGTTGGTCAATTACCCGGTTTGCCGGTTAACCAGTTAAAATAGTCATTAATGAATACTGAATAGTTATTAGTATAAGATGCAAGTTACGAGTTGCAAGTTTCAAGTTTCGGGTTTAAAATAAAACACAAAATGCAAAATACAAGATACAAGACTGGTTTTTAGTTTTCGGTTTTCAGTAGGTAGGGGCCTATTGCTATACGCCCGTCTTACTAATTTGGTTAACTAATCCTTAACTGGTAAACTGGGTAACTGATATCCTATACGCTAAAGGCTCTACGCTAATATATGAAATGCGATATATATAATAATATACAAAAATTTAAGGAGGAAAATAATGCAAGTAGCAGAAAAAAGAGTAGGGAATAAAGTAGTTTTTATTCTATTATTTACAGTAGTAATCTTTTTATTTTTTAGTTTTCAAAATATTGAGGCAGCAGTAGGAAAGATAGGTTTAGTAAATCTGGCAGAAGTTATATCCGGTCATCCTTATACCCAAAATATTAATCAACTTAGTTCAAACTTACGAGAAGAGCTTCAAAAACGCCAGGAAGAATTAAATGCACAAGGTAAAGGACTTGATGAAACCGGACTTAAAAAGTTAGAAGATAAAT
>JBAUBA010000157.1:0-23203 GCA_049676265.1 Atribacterota bacterium | reverse complement strand
CCATCAAAATCAGAACCTAATCCTACACAATCTATTCCTGCTTTTTCCACCAAATAATCAATGTGTGTTACCACATCTTTTACGGTAGTTTTTCTTTTTTCTTGAGTTAAAAAATTAGGTACAAAGGTTATCCCTATTACTCCACCCTTATCAGCTAAAGCTTTAATTTGCTCATCTTTTAAGTTTCGAAGGTGGGAACATAAATTATAGCAATTAGAATGAGAAGCAACAATGGGTGCTTTACTTCTTTTAATCACATCCCAAAAACCAGTCTCTGAAAGGTGAGATACATCAATTAACATCCCCAGGTCATTCATCTCATCTATAACTTTTAAGCCAAATTCGCTTAAACCACTACCAGTCCGGGATTCACCAACCCCGTCCGCAATTTGATTTCTTTGATTCCAGGTGAGAGTTAAGAGCCTGACCCCTAATCTATACAATATCCTTAATACTCCTAAATCACCTTCTAAGGCCTCTCCCCCTTCGATGGAAAGGATAGCAGCAATCTTGCCTGCTCTATTTAATTCCTCTATTTGATTATAATTAGTGGCTAAGGATATATCGGTCGGGTTTTTCTCTATTTCTTTATAAAAACAATCAATTAGCTGTAAAGTTCTTTTTAATGACCTATCCGGTTTATAAATGTCTTCTATAAAAACAGCAAAAAACTGGACATCAATTCCTCCTTCTTTCATTCTGGGAATATCCAGATGACCGGTAGTTGATTTTTTTTCTAAGGTTCTTTTATGTTTCATAACCTCTAAAATAGTATCGCAGTGGCCATCAAATACTATCGCTTTCCGGTGTATCTGTTTTGCTTTGATTAAATGCGCATTAGTTTCGAGCAAATTACTTTCACCTGCTTTCATGATATATAAATTAGTCGTTAGTTCAAACACAATTTTCCTTATATAGCTAAAAATTTAAAACTAAAAGCGAAAAATCATAATTCAAAATTTAAAACTTTTTCTCTCACTACTAAATTTTAAGTTTTATTTTTGTTTCTTTATCTTTTCATTTTTGCTATATAGTATGCGAAACAAGAAAGATAAAAATCAATAGATAAAAATAATATATTTGAATTTTTAATTTTAAGCTATGGTTTTACGTTTCGCGCTTTTCATTTTTCGTTTATTACTATATGCCAATTAGTACTTACAGAAAAGGGAAATTCCTATACAGTTAAATTAATGTTACCCGGGTTTGTAAATTTATTTTTTCAGTAAAAACCATAAAATAACCAAACCTGCTAAGATTAATATAAAGATAATAATATTGTTTTTAGTTTTTGTTTTCGTCTTGATTTTCTTGACTTCTGATAGAGGGGCTTTCCTATCAATTTCAGCGGCCATTTTAAAATGTTTTACAGCTTCGTTAATTCTTTTTGTTCTTTTGTAGGCTAAACCCAGATTACTGTGAGCAGCAGCATAATCAGGATTTAACTCCAATGCTTTTTTATATAACTCAATTGACTTTTCATATTCTTTTTCTTCTAAGCAAATATTTCCTAAATTATTGTAAGGTTCAGGATATTTTAGATCTAATGCTAAGGCTTTTTCAAGATACAATTTTGCTTTAACAAAATCTCTTAAGCTGGCAAAACAAACTCCTAATTTGTTATAACATCTGGAATCATCCGGCCATTTTTCTAAAACCGTTTCAAACTCTCTGATAGCTTGATTGAAATTACCTTTTTTTAAATAACCTTCAGCTTTCTCAAAATCAATTTTATATTCTTCCTTATCCATAAATCCATTCTCCGAAATAAATTAACTATCCTGTCCTTATTCTATCCCGTAATTAGGCGCCTCTTTGGTAATAATTACGTCATGGGGATGACTTTCTCTTAAGCCAGCAGAGGTGATCTGAATAAATTTAGTTTTTTCCTTTAATTCTTTAATGTTTTTCGCTCCACAATAACCCATTCCTGAGCGTACTCCACCTAATAATTGATACACACAAGCAGAAAGCGGTCCTTTATAAGAAACTCTTCCTTCAATTCCTTCGGGAACCAGTTTGTCGTCTTCCGCCTCTTCTTGAAAATATCTATCTTTACTACCCTTCTTCATTGCTCCGATCGAACCCATTCCCCGATATCCCTTGTAGCTTCTACCTTTATAAAGCACTACTTCTCCCGGACTTTCTTCTGTCCCGGCAAACAGACTCCCAATCATTACCGAATCAGCACCCACTGCCAAAGCTTTAGTAATATCACCGGAGTATTTTATACCTCCATCGGCAATAAGAGGAATGTGATATTTTTTGGCTGCCCTTTTGCATTCTTGAATTGCCGAGACCTGGGGTACCCCTACACCGGCAACCACTCTGGTAGTACAGATTGAACCCGGTCCAATCCCAACTTTTAAAGCATCAATCCCGGCTTTTATTAGACTTTCTGCTCCCTCAAAAGTTGCTACATTACCTCCTACTAACTCTATACCAAAATTCTGTTTTATCTCTTTTATAACTTCAATAACCCGGGTAGAATGTCCGTGGGCAGTATCGACTACTATGACATCTACTTTGGCATTAACCAAAGCCTCTACCCTCTCCATTGTATCTCGAGATACGCCTACGGCAGCACCCACTCTAAGTCTTCCCTCAGCATCCTTGCAAGCATTAGGAAATCTCTTGACTTTTTCGATATCCTTTATAGTAATAAGTCCCTTCAAAATGAATTTTTTATTTACTATAGGTAGCTTCTCAATTCTATTTTTATGCAATATTTTTTTGGCCTCTTCAAGGGTGGTGCCCAATGGGGCAGTAATCAAATTTTCTTTAGTCATTATTTCTGCTATTTTTAATCTCTTGTCTTCTTCTTCTTCTAAAAATCTTATATCCCGGTTAGTTAAAATTCCTACTAATTTTTTTTCTTTATTTACAATGGGAATCCCGGAAATATGATATTTAGCCATCAGCTCAATTGCTTCTCCCACGCTTTTCTCTGGCGAAAGGGAAATAGGATCGACAATTACTCCACTCTCTGACCTTTTAACCTTATCTACTTCTTCAGCCTGTTCTTCTATAGACATATTTTTATGAATAATACCAATACCACCTTCCCGGGCAATGGCAATGGCTAATCTCGATTCGGTGACTGTATCCATAGCCGCACTAACCAAAGGGATATTTATATCGATATTTCTGCTAAATTTTGTGGAGACATCAACTTCTTTAGGGAGAATAGCTGATTTTTTGGGAACTAATAAAATATCGTCGAAGGTTAAACCTTCAAAGTTTAAAAATCTTTCTTTTTCCATAATTTTCCCACCTTTATAATTTAATTTACCGATTAAATTAGTCGTTAGTGAATAGTAATTCGTATCGCGTATTGCGTATCGAGTATCGCGTTAAAGAAACTAGGATTTAGGTGTGGGGGCACAATGAATTGTGCCCCTCTCTTGTAATTAATAGACAGGCGAGACGCCTGTCCTGCTGTCCTGCGATTAGTGGTCCATCCAACTGACAAATCGTCTGTTTTCTTTCTTTTCTTCACTGTATACTAAATAACTTTTTTCTATACGCTATCCGCTCTATGCTATTTTTATAATATTACCCCTCTTCAATATCCTTGTCAATCAATGTATTCGTATCGCGTATCGAGTATCGCGTATTGCGTGAAGGAAAAGAAAGGTACTAGCGAAAAAAGAAGATAAGAAAATAAAAGAAATAAATATTCTTTTCTTTATCTAAACACCCTACTAAAGTTTACACTAACGGACATATCATACTTCCCTGGGCCTTTACTTTTTCTTTACTCAATACTCGATATGCAATACTCGATACTTTTTTCTTTTTCCCTCTTTACTTTTTTATAAAATGTACTACAATAAAAAAGATTTTATATCTAATTTTTTTTTATGTTATAATAAAAACGTCTTTAAACAAAATAAAAAATTAAAAAATAATTTATTAAACAATTATTAAGAGGTAAAAATGAATAATCAACCGAAAGAAAATTTAATTAAAGAAATATTATCCTGGAAGGAAAAGAGAGAAGCAATAATCTTAGCCCATGTTTATCAACCAGGTGAAATTCAAGATATTGCCGATTTTACAGGTGATTCGCTCTTCCTCAGCCAGCAAGCAGCTAAGACTCAGGCAAAAGTTATAGTATTTTGCGGAGTTCAGTTTATGGCCGAAACTGCATCTATTCTCTCTCCAGAAAAAATTATTCTACTTCCTGAAATTAAAGCCGGATGCCCCCTAGCCGATATGGCACCAATAGAAAAAGTAAAAAAGAAATTAAAAGAATTGCCTAAAGTAGCAATAATTTCTTATGTAAATTCATCAGCAGTTGTAAAATCTTTAAGTGACTATTGTTGCACTTCTGCCAATGCGGTTCAAATTGTTCAGACAATTCCTGCCGAAAAAGACATTCTGTTTATTCCCGATAAAAATTTAGCTGATTTTACTGCCCGAAAAGCAAAACGTAATATCATCCCTTGGCAAGGTTATTGTCCTGTCCATAATATTTTAACCAAAGAAGATGTCGTAAAAGTTAAAAAACTCCACCCTCAAGCCTTGCTCCTAGTTCATCCTGAATGCCGCCCGGAAGTATGTAATCTAGCTGATTATATCGGCAGTACCAGAGGAATTATTGAATTTGCCAGTAATAATCCGGCTAAAGAATATATTATTGGTACAGAACTGGGAATATTTCATCCTTTAAAAAAGAATAACCCAAATAAACAATTTTTCCCAGCTTCTGAAAAAATGATCTGTAAAGATATGAAACTTATTACTTTAGAAAAAGTTCTACACTCTCTAAAAAAATTAGAGCCCCGAATAATAGTGCCAGAGAATATAAGAAAAAAATCTCTAAAAGCATTAAATCGAATGATAGAAATTACCTAGTTAATTGGTTACTTGGTTAGCTGGTTAAAAGAATTAGCATATAGCTTGAAAACGAAAGGATTAATATAAATGTTACCACGTTATTTAATTAATTTTAACCTATCTAGAATTAGAAAAATTTATACAGATTTTTTGATTGTAGGCTCCGGAATAGCTGGTCTATACACTTCACTTAAACTTTGCGATGAAGGAGAAGTTACCCTTCTCACTAAAAGCAGCTTAAAAGAAAGCAATACAGAATATGCTCAAGGAGGTATAGCTGTAGCTTTAGGAGATAAAGATTCACCTTATTTACACATGGAAGATACCCTAAAAGCCGGTGCAAATTTTTGCGACCCTGAAGCTGTAGAAGTTTTAGTGACAGAGGGGCCAAAATGTGTTGAAGAATTGATAGAATTGGGAACCAAGTTTGATAAAGTTGAAGGTAAATATAAAACTGCTTTAGAAGCAGCTCATCAAAGACCCAGAATCTTGCGTGCTCAGGGGGATGCTACCGGAGCAGAAATTGAGAGGGCTCTTTCTGAAAAAGTAATTAATGAAAATAAAATAAAAACTAAAGAGAACATTTTAATAGTAGATATTATAGCCGAACACAATGCTTGTTACGGTCTACTTGCTTTAGATAGTAATACTAATGAAATTGTCGCCTATTTAGCAAAAGTAACTATTTTGGCCAGTGGTGGAGCAGGACAGCTTTTTTCCAATACTACTAATCCTGACGTAGCTACGGGAGATGGAATTGCTATGGCCTATAGGGGAGGAGCAAAAGTAACAGATTTAGAATTCATTCAATTTCATCCTACTGCCCTCTTCCACCAAGGAAGCCCCAAATTTCTTATTTCTGAAGCGGTTCGAGGGGAAGGGGCTATTTTAAAAGATATTAATGGCGAATCATTTATGCACTCTTATCACCCTCTGGCTGAATTAGCTCCCAGAGATATAGTTGCCCGTGCCATTATTGACCAGATGAAAAAAACTAAAAATGATTACGTTTATTTAGATGCTACTAAAATAAAAGATAAATTTTCCCAACGCTTTCCCACTATCTATAAAAATTGTTTGGCCTTAAATATTGATCCAGAAAAAGAATATATCCCGGTAGCCCCAGCAGCTCACTATACTATGGGAGGCATAAAAACCGATACCTGGGGACAAACTAATTTAACCAATCTTTATGCTTGTGGAGAGTGTACTTCAACGGGAGTGCATGGAGCCAATCGCTTGGCCAGCAACTCACTTTTAGAGGGGCTGGTTTTTGGTAATAGAATTACCCAAAAAATTAAAAAAAACAATGCGTATTATTCTATTGAAAAATTAAAAGAATTAAACCTTTCTTATAATTTCCCTCGAGAAAAATATAAAGAATATGACCCCCTAAAATTAAAACAAGAATTACAAAAACTTATGTGGAATAAAGTAGGAATCATTCGAAACCCCTCTGATTTAAAAAAGGCACGACAAAAAATTAGCGAATGGAAATCTATATTTAAATCAGAACTTAAAACTACTGATGATTTTGAATTGGCTAATCTTATCATCTTAGCTGATTTGGTCACTAATTCAGCTTTACAGCGTGAAGAAAGCCGGGGAGCACATTACCGCGAGGATTTCCCTGATAGAGATGATATACACTGGAAGAAACATATTATATATTGACCGATTGGCCAATTGACCGATTCACCAATTAATTTAGTTATCAATTTTAAAAACAAGTTTTCAGTTATCATTTTACAGCTAAAAACTTAAAACGAAAAACGAAAACCATAATTCAAAATTCAAAACTTTTTCTCTCAATACTAAATTTTAAATTCTGTTTTTGCTTCTTTATCTTTTCATTTTTGCTATATAGCCTGCGAGATAAGAAAGATGAAAATCAATAGATAAAACAATATATTTAAATTTTAAATTTTGAGCTATGGCTTTAAGTTTTGCGCTTTTCGCTTTTCGTTTGACTACTAAATACTGTTCACTATTCACTAACTATTAATTTAATTGGTGAATATGTGAATTAACTAATTAATATTAATTAGTTAATCGGTAAATCGGGGAATTGGTCAATTATTAAAGAAAGAGGTGCTTTAAACATGGACTTTTCAATAAAAGAAAATATTCTGGTAGACAAAATAATAGAACAAGCTTTATTGGAAGATATCGGCACCGGAGATATTACCACCGAATCTATTATTCCTTCCAAATTAAAAGCCAAAGGGATAATTAAAACCTCAGAGGAAGGTGTAGTTGCGGGTTTAGATGTTGCCTGTCTGGTATTTCAAAAATTAGATTCAGAGATTATTTTTCAAGAAAAAATTAAAGACGGTACAAAAGTTGCTCGGGATAAAGTACTAGCAGAAATTACCGGTCCTGCCCGAACCATTCTCAAGGGGGAGAGAGTTGCCTTAAATTTCCTTCAGCGAATGTCCGGTATAGCCACCATTACCTCTAAATTCTGTCAGGAAGTAAAAGATCTCCCGGTTCGAATAGTTGATACACGTAAAACTACTCCCGGATTACGAATGTTAGAAAAATATGCCGTTCGTATGGGCGGAGGGCATAATCACCGCTTCGGCTTATATGATGCTGTATTAATTAAGGATAATCATATAGCAGTGGCTGGGGGAATTAAATCGGCAGTGAATTCTGTCCGAAAAAAAATCTCCCACACAGTAAAGATTGAAGTGGAAGTAGAAAACTTATCTCAACTCCAAGAAACTTTAGAGATGAAAGTTGATATAGTAATGCTGGATAATATGAATTTAGATACTATGATAGAAGCGGTAAAAATGGTTAAAGGTAAAGCCTTAATTGAGGCATCAGGTGGAATTACTTTAAAAAATGTAAGGGAAATTGCCCAAACAGGAGTAGATTTAATTTCTGTTGGTGCCCTTACCCATTCTGTAAAGTCGTTGGATATTAGTATGGAAATTTTGAAATAGCGTATAGCGTATAGTTTTTAGAAAGTAGTAATAGTATTTAGTGAAGAAAAGAAAGAAAACAGTATCTACATTAGATTCGTGGAAATAACATAAAACACAATAAACTGTCAACTTAAAACCTGTATTTAATACTAACGACTAATATTTCTTGTATTTTGTATTTTTCTTACACTTATTACCCGCACCTATACGCTAAACGCTGTACGCTCCACGCTAGGCTTATCCACTAACGACTAGTTAATTGGTCAATCGGGGAATTGGTCAATTGGTCAATTAAAGCTCACTTATTTATCTCATAAACCATCCGCAATCCCTGCAAAGTTAAATAAGGATTAATTTTATCAATCAGTTTACTTTCGTTTCCTATAAATTCCGCCTGGCCACCGGTAGCCACTACTACAGAATCTTCTCCCAGCTCTTTCTTAAATCGCCGGATCAATTCATTAGTTAGTCCTAAATAGCCAAAAAATATTCCCGATTGCATAGCGGAAATAGTATTACTTCCAATAGAATTTTTAGGCTTAATTATTTCTATTTTAGGCAATTTTGCTGTCTTTTCAGCCAGGGCTTCTGCTGATATCTCAATCCCGGGAGCAATAGCTCCTCCCAGATAAACTCCCTCTGTATTCACCGCACAAAATGTAGTGGCTGTTCCAAAATCTACAATTATTACCGGCCCTCCATACAATTTATATGCAGCAATAGCATTAACAATCCTATCTGCCCCCACTTCTTTGGGATTGTCTGTCTTAATATAAATCTCAGTCTTTGTCCCCGGTCCTACAATAATAGGTGAAACTTTAAAATAATCTATAGACATCTTTTTTAATATCCAGGTTACCGGGGGGATGACACAGGAAATAACCACTCCTTTAATATCTGCTAAAGATAATCCAGAATTATCAAGAAAACTTTTCACCAACATACCATATTCATCTTCGGTTTTTTCCAAATTGGTAGAAATTCTCCAATGGCCTAATAATTTCTCTTCTTCATAAACCCCTATCACTGTATGGGTATTACCTACATCTATAACTAAAATCATCGCAATCCCCTCCCCTAAATTATATATCCCGTTTTGTCATTCCCGGCTATCTGCCGTACCTGCACAGGTAGGCGGAAGCGGGAAAGTGAATAGAGTAGAGGAATGATCAACTCCCCCTACTCTATAACTTTTTTAATAACCAGCTCTTTTCAAAGCTTTGACTAATATAAATACTAGTAATATTGCTACTACCACTTCCGGAGTGCCATGAACAAAAGCAATGGTCAGACTTACTTTGGCCGGAAGATATCCTCTTAAGGTAGCCAATCCCAATACCCCAATAGTGTTGGTAAGAGTTCCCAAGGCTGCTGCTATTGCACTGTTTTTCCAGAGATATTTGTAAGAATAATAAGCCGCTACTCCGATAAATATTCTGGGTAAAATAGCGATTAGAGGATCGGCGAACATGGGATTAGTAGCATTTAAAAAACTGTAGACTCCGAAGATTAATCCTACTAATGCACCTACTATTGGACCTTCGAGTATCCCTCCTAAGATGGCCGGAAGGTGCATAATGGTAGCATGACCGGCTGGAGTTGGAACAGGGATAAACCCCAACCTGGTTACTCCTAAGATAATAGCAATTGCCCCCAGCATGCCGGATATAGCCAGCTGCCGGGTAGTAAGTTTAAATCCTGATAAAGCAGAATCTCTATTCATTTTTTTCACCTCCGTTCTAGTTCTATTTTAAGATACCAGACGAAATACTATTATTTTTATTTACTCCTGGTCTTGCTCTCATATAAGATACAAGCCCCCGGGTAAAGTAATTACTTTACAGCAATAGCTTAAGATACTTTAACAAATATGTCAAGCTAAAAATTATCGAAGTTTTTTCTTTTTTAATACTTTAAGTCGGAAAAAGTCCTCCCTCTCCTTTTCCTCTAACATTTCAGAGATCACCTTTACAAGGGCTTCGTACTTAGGTATCTGGATGTTCTTTAGGGCATTAGTCCTTTTCTGGGTCCTTTTTATCTCTGTAGCAAGTTTATACACCGAATCCTCTATCTCTGCCAGTTCATAGAGCAGATACTTCACCTGGTGGAATTTTTGTAGAGCTACATCCAGGGCAGTATTGGTATGATAAAAGCTGTAGTAAGGCTCGAGTTCACGTTTTTCATACTTTATTTGGGGTATCTCAACACCCATGACACTTTGGGTAAGAATAGTAAATTCGGTGGCTTGAGGTATGGACTCAGCCACTTCATTAACTTCATTTATCCCAATAGTAATATTAGCCATAATTAAGGCTTCATAGGCTTCCTTAAAGATTTCCTGCATTTTTTGCTGAATTCCTTTAGCTCTATCCATAAAGTTCATCATCTCTCTAATGAGCACATTTCTCTTTTTATCCAAAAGTTCGTAACCCTTTTTTGAAAAATTCAGGGCTACCTGGGATGTCATTAGATTTGCTTTAGTTGGAGCAATATTTTCCTGCATCAAAAATCACTTCCTGAGATATTTTTTCGCCAGGGAAGGATCTATTCTGGTAAGTTCCTGTTCGGGTAAAATCCTAAGAAGTTCCCACATTAAATCCAAAGTCTGATTTATGTCACGATTTTCTTCAAAGTCCTGTTTGGTAAAGCGCTCCTCAAATTGCCGTCCGAATTCCATATATTTGCGATCTCTCTCCGAAAGTTCATCCTCCCCTATAATCTGGGCTAAAGCCCTTACCTCCTGGACTTTGGAATAGGCGGAAAAAACTTGATTTGCTACATCGGGGTGGTCTTCCCGGGTGTATTCCTTGCCTATTCCATCCTTCATAAGTCGCGACAGTGAGGGAAGCACATTAATGGAAGGATATATCCCCATCTGATATAGCGATCTATTTAAAACTATTTGCCCCTCAGTAATATAACCGGTTAAGTCTGGTACCGGATGGGTGATATCATCATTAGGCATAGTTAGTATGGCTATCTGAGTAATACTTCCCTTGCAGTCTTTCAACATACCAGCTCTTTCATAGAGATTGGCGAGGTCCGAATAAAGATATCCCGGATATCCCTTTCTGGAGGGTACTTCCTCTCTGGCCGAGGAGATTTCCCTTAAAGCTTCACAATAACTAGTTATATCGGTCATTACCACTAAGACATGCATATCGCATTCAAAAGCCAGATACTCAGCAGCAGTAAGAGCACACCTGGGAGTAATAATTCTCTCCATTACCGGATTATCAGCCAGATTTAAAAACATTACTACTCTATGCATAACTCCGGTCTCTTCAAATACCTTCCGAAAAAAGTCAGCTTCGTCGTGCTTTATGCCCATAGCCACAAAAACTACCGCAAAGTTAGCGGTCTCTTCGCCGGTAATCCTGGCTTGTTTTACAATCTGTGCTGCTAACTGGTTGTGGGGAAGCCCATCTCCCGAAAAAATAGGTAATTTTTGTCCCCTTATTAGAGTTAAAAGACCATCTATAGAAGAAATCCCGGTCTGGATGTGGTTCCGAGGATAAAGTCTTGCTACGGGGTTCATTGGCCTACCATTTATATTATAGCTTTTGTTAGAATATATTTCTCCAGCACCATCCATAGGTCTTCCCATGCCATTAAAAACCCTGCCAAGAATTTCTTTAGATAGAGATATTTCCATGGGTTTACCGGAAAAAATTACGCTTACATCATTTAAGGAAATACCCGATGTCCCTTGAAAAACCTGTATTATAACTTTCCCTCTATCAATTTGAACTACTTTACCTATCCTATGTTCCTTCCCGGAAATTTCTATATCCACTATTTCGTCATATACCGCATCCTTGACTTCGTCCATTACTAAAAGAGGGCCTTCGGCTTTATCTATCTTCAGATATTTAACTTTCATTTACTCTACCTTCTTTATACATGCTCTCCACGCTGTCATAGTAATGGTCTATCCTATTGATAAGTTCCTGGAAGAGTTTGGATTTTGCCTCAGCGGCATTATATTTCATCATTATTATATCGGAAAAGAGTTTCTCATTTTTAATTTTGGAAAGGGGTATGCCTTTTTTTACACAGGAATATGCTTTATCGTAAAGCTTGTTAATAACCTTGAGCATACTATGCTGACACAGAAGATCCGTATAGAAGTCCTGCGGATGATAGGCGTTTTGCTGGAGATACCCGATCTTTATGATCCTGGCTATCTCCAGTATAACTCTCTGATCATCGGGTAATACATCTTCTCCTACCAGTTTTACAATGTCCATGAGTTTGTTTTCTTCCTGAAGGATCCTCATTATTTTAGATCTGAAAGTCATCATGTCTGGTGCTACATTTTCTTTAAACCAATCTCCCAGCATAGGAATATAACCACTGTAAGAGGAAAGCCAATTTATAGAAGGAAAATGCCTGGCATGAGCCAGCTCCCGGTCTAGTGCTAGAAAAGCCCCCACGATCCTCTTGGTAGACTGGGTAACTGGTTCTGAAAAGTCCCCCCCTGCCGGAGAAACTGCTCCTATCACAGTAATAGATCCTTCTGTCCCGTTAAGATTTTTGAAATATCCCGCTCTTTCGTAAAATTCTGCTAATCTTGACGCAAGATATGCAGGATAGCCTTCTTCAGCAGGCATTTCCTCAAGTCTACCGGCAATTTCCCTTAAGGCTTCGGCCCACCTGGAAGTAGAGTCAGCCATAACCGCCACGTTGTATCCCATATCTCTGAAATATTCGGCTATAGTAATTCCGGTATATATGGAAGCTTCCCGAGCTGCTACCGGCATATTAGAAGTATTAGCTATCAATACTGTCCGGTCCATCAAGGGATTATCTGTATTCGGATCTTTAAGTTTAGGAAAATCTTCCAGCACTTCGGTCATCTCATTTCCGCGTTCACCACAACCAATATACACGATAATATCAGCATCGCTCCACTTGGCTAACTGATGTTGGGTAATGGTCTTTCCAGTACCAAATCCTCCAGGAATACCAGCAGTACCACCTTTAGCCAGAGGGAAGAAAGTGTCAATAACTCTCTGCCCGGTTACCAATAATTTTTCTATAGGCATCCTCTGAGCTACGGGTCTTGGTTTCCTTATAGGCCATTCCTGGTACATTTTAAGCTCATACTTTTTACCATCTTCATTTAAGACAACTAATGTATCGGAAATAGTGTAGGAACCACCCTTCACCGCACTAACTACTTTGCCCTTTCTCCCCGGAGGAACCATAACTTTGTGTACTATCATAGATGTTTCTTGAACTCTCGCAAAAACTTCGCCAGATTTTAAATTATCGCCCAATTTTACCAGAATCTCTACATCCCAGGATTTTTTCTCGTCTATAGATATAAGGCCCATACCCTCGGGAATAAATTTAAATCCCTTCTCATATATCTTGGAAAGAGGTCTCTCAATACCATCAAAAATATTGCCAATAATCCCCGGTCCAAGTTTTAAGGAAAGAGGTTTTTCGGTACCCTGTACTTCTTCTCCTATCCTGAGACCTGAGGTCTCTTCGTATACCTGAATGGTACCCAAGCCTTTTTCTAAAGAAATAATCTCTCCTATGAGTTTTTTTTCGCCCACCAACACCATTTCTCGAACCATAAAATCTTCCATATGATTAGCTTTTACTACGGGACCATTAACGTATATTATATTTGCTTGTCTCGTCATTTTATTACCTCGTTCAACCATGAAGACAGATATTCTCCAATCAGCTTCTTACTATCTTCTATAATATTATTTACAGTAAAATCTATCTCCAATCGACCATCACCGCTTTTAACAAAAACTCCCCCAATCAGGCTGTTGTCAGCTTCAATTTTATAGGTATCCTCATCTCGGAAGGACTTTATGGTACTTAAAATAACTTTTTGGTTGTTTTTAATGTCATCACTACTGAAACTAAAGTTCACGAATTGGTTGACAGAAAATCTGGATAATACTTGTTTTATAGCTTCCTTTAAAAATTCTATATACTCTACCGTACTAGTAAAGGTTCTGGTTTTCTTCTTAACTTCCTCTATAATTCTTTCAATAAATTCTTGCTTCTTTTTTAATACTTCCAGGTGCATAGTAGACCGGGACCTTAAAATCATCTGCTGCTTTTTAGTTATAGCATCTTTTGTGGCACTCGCGATTGCTTCCTTTTTTCTTTTTTCATTATCCTTTATAATAGTAGATCGCTGGCTATCATAATATTTCACTAACTTTTTGTTCTTTTGCTGAAAGTCAAGTTCTATTCTCTCTACAATTACCTTGGTGAAAAGGGAAATTTTATCTTCTATACTATTGGGCATAATATTTTATTCACCTCAAATTTTAAGTCCGACGGATTCTTTTATATATTTAGTTAAAAAATCAGGAGGTCGTCTTGTACCGTGTCTATCGGGAATCTCAACTATTATAGGAAGACCATGGGAAAGCTTCATTTCATTTAGTTCCAACTGTACTCTTTCCGCTAATAGTTCTGTTATAATTAGAATTCCTATATCCCGTTTTTTCTTTACCTTTACCAATTCTTTTAATATTTCTTCCCTTTTATGGACTACGATTCCTTCTACACCAGATAACCTCATGCCAGATAGGGTATGAGTATTGTCACTTAACAAAAATATCTTCATACAAATCCTTTTATATTTTACTCAATATTATTATTGAAATAATCAAACCGTATATAGCAATACCTTCAGCCAGACCTACATATATAAGGGTTTTACCCAAAATATTTGGATCTTCAGAAACAGCTCCTAAAGCAGAAGAGCCTACGGCGCCCACAGCATAACCAGCGCCAATGGTAGCAAGTCCCGTGGAAATTGCTGCCGCTATAAATCCCATGCCCGCCGATGATGAATCTGTTGGAGAAGCAGCATAGGTAATGCCCTGTTGCATTAAGAAAAACAGGAACGCTGCCACCATTACTCCATAAATCGATACGCTGGCTTTCACTAATTTTTTAATCCTTTTTGCATTAACTTCATTTTTCTTTAAATAAATATAGAAACCTGTTGCCACGGTCAATCCTGACACAGCCATGGCAATGAACACTACCGCATAATACATTCTTAAGACCCCCATTTCAAATTTATAATATTATAAAGATATATATTTCCGATATTACAAAAAATACTTTTCTTATGAAATAAGCTTATTCTCTTACCTGTAGATGATATAACTTCCATTTTTGCCGGGACATATTCTATGCCATCTCCCCGAAAGTATTTAGTAAAAAGCTCGTAATATTCCAGCCTTAAAGCCTGAATAAACACTATAAGACCTTCTAAAGCAATAATTATTATATTCCCCAACACCAATATCGCCAAAGAACCCCATGAGGTAGTCATCATCCTTGCCATAGTGGCAAAGGCTATATAGAGTCCCACATGGTTCAAAGCAAAAGCTCCTACTCTTATAAAAGATAGGGTGTTAGAAATTATAGAAAGCAGAGTTTCTATTACCCCAAACCCCTCTTCTATATAGTAATTAGCCGGAGATTTTTGGTAAAGCTTATCTGCATGGATTAGCTTGTTAGCTAAGGGTTGTTTAAATACCATCAAAAGAAGAAGGCCAATCATAATATAAATAAATGCTGGGGATATACTGGAATGAGTAACGACGACACGGAAAATCGTATACAGTAATATTAGATAAAAGATAAGCCCTGCAGCTCCGTTTCTACTAAAAAGCCCTCGTTCTACGTTTTTTTCGATTCCGGAATTTATTATGTTATATATATAAGCACCTAAGATAAGCGCTATACCAAAAACCACTCCAGTTATCAAGATATAATTGATATTTGCCATAGGCCTGATAATGAGTGGTGGTATGATTTTCTCAGAGCCAAAAACACTCCCATAAATAAAACCGAAAACGCTGGAACTTAAACCTATTCTGCTTAACACTCCGCCCAAGCTTCCCTTTTTCAAGACAAGTTCTAAAATAAGACCAGCAAAAAGCAGTATAAACCCTTGACCAACATCGCCAAACATCGCTCCGAAGAGAAGCATATAAGTTAGACCAAAAAAGATCGTAGGATCTTTTTCGTAGTAAGCCGGAGTGCCGTACATCTTTACCAGTGTTTCAAAGGGTTTGAAAAGTTTCATGTTACTAAGTTTTGTGGGCGGGTGTAGGTTAGAACCACCTTTATCTACATCATCCTCTAGAACTATAACATCACCCCCGAACTGGGCTTCCAATTCGCTTTTCAGCTTGGCCACATTACTGACAGGAACAAAGCCAAACATAAAAAATAGTTTATCCCCATTAGCCATATCTGACTTGAGTTCTTCGATTTTCTTCTCTATTTCCAGCCTGGAATAACCTTTTTTTAATTCTATAATGTATTTTACCTTATAATCTTCCAGGGATTTCTTAAGGGACTCTATGACCTTTTCTTCCTTGTCTATAGCACTATCAAGTTCCTCTATAACATTGGCAGCAGTACCCCTAAATTCTACAGGTAAAGGTAAAAGGGTATAATTAAGAGATCTAAAAATCTTTTCTAATATTTCTTCCAGGATTACCGGGGTTATAGAAACCACTATGACATATTTGCTTTCCACTGCCAACTTTAAAACTACTGCGGGTATATTCTCGTAATTCTTTTTGAGCTTGTCATAATTTTCTCTGGAAATTTTTATAAGTCTAAAAGCAAGATGTTTGATACAAGTAAGCTGTTCTATATCAAAATCAAATCTTGACAGATATTTGAGGTTATTAATGTACTCTCTTTTTTTATTAATAGAATGCATCTTTTCTTCTATCTCGTCAGCGGTGAAACGAACCCTATCGTAGATTTCCGAAAGCTGCTTCATAAAGTCATCATAGTTATAATCCTGATCTAGATATTCTTCTCTTACCTGAGGCCTTATATTAAAAAGGCTTAATAAAGATTTTACCACCTCTTCATCTTTGGTAAAATCTTTCTTTGAAGAACAGGGTTTTAAGAAAGGTAGCTCTTCTAAAACTTCTATATTTTTCTCATTGGGGGGCAGAAAAAAATCACTGGAATTTACCCTAACCAGAGCGTTTATCGTGTGCAGACTTCCGTTTAAAACCACCAAACGTAAAACTCTGCTTAAAAGATTTTTTTTACCTATAACTCCAACAATTTTCATTTTTTCTACACTCATAAGAATATCTCCTTGAACTTATGCAACTTTCACCAGAAATTTCCTCACTTCTTCTGATGGTGTGTCATATCTTATAGCCTCTAGTATGGAAATGATATCCCTTATTTCAAATTCAAATGACCATACGAAATCTATAGTTTGAATTATACTCAGGGAAAACTGCCGGTCCAAAGCCTTAAGCTTATAATATATAAACCGATTTATGCGCCTTTCCATATATATGTCCCTGTACATCTCTTCTTTTTTAAATAAAAATCCATAAATTGTATTTGCTATCATCTTGTAGAGCTCCTCAAGATTTTTTGCATAACACATGGCTTTGCGCTCCCTAAAAGTTAGTTTATCTCCAAAATTTATAGTATAATTTAAGAGCTCTTCAGGTGACAGGCTGTAAAATTTTTTACCTCGGTATACCCACTGAATATTATAAAGATCAGCTAATAAACCTTCCCATTTCTTCAATATTTTCCTATCTTCTCGGGATATCTTTAACTTTCGGCTTTGAATAATGCTAAAATACCCCATATCCAGAGTCATCTCAAACCTGAAGAGGTTTTCTCTCCTGCCGTCTACCAGTGGGATCAAGAACTCAAAAAACTCCGAACCCTCCAAAGAATATATCAAGTCCCTAATAGTCCTTGATTTGAAAAGACTCTTAGGGCTAACTCGGCTGTATTTACCTAAAAAAGAGAGGGGCTTTTCAATAGTTTCCAGCTCCTTTCCATTAAAGATACTTCTAGATAAAATCTTTAAATCCTCTATCTCATATTTTATATAAAGCGAACGGATAAATTCTTTGTAATCATCTCGAAAATAGTAAATGAGTTTATCCATATTTTTTATCATGTTGTTCTTCAAAATATCTTCCAGGTCTCGCCTGCTGATATTGTCTATATTAATTTCTCTTAACAGCTTGCCGTAAGAGGTGTTATCTTTTAAATAACGAGCTACACCAACTACAGACTTTTTCTGAATCATGTCTAAGTAGTCTTCGCGTTTCAAAAAATCTTTTTCTAATGCCCTTATCTTGGCATTTACAGCTGCATATGTAATTACTTTATCCATGGGTTTCTTTCTTAATATTAAAAATTCGCTTTAATATTTCATCAGTAATATTTTTTTGGGATTTTTCGAATTTTTGCTCCATATTCTCCAGAACTTTCTTCGTATTCAACTTCAGCTTTTCAACTTCCTGTTGGGATTCTTGTATTATATTTTGTGTAATTTTCTTGGTTTCATCTTCTGTTTGGTACGCATAATCCTTGAGCATTTTTTGTTCTTCTTCTTTATATTGGCTCTCCAGGTCTGCTAACTGCTTTTTCCTTCTTGCATTTATCTCGGCTGCCTTAGTATCAAGTTCTATGAGTCTTTCTATTATAGGTTGTTTTTCCAAAATACACTTCCTTTAAGGTTTTAAAATTCCCAAAAAGAGTTTGAAACCTGCTTACAAAGAATAAGCTTATTTAAAGATTAATTGCTCTTTTACTAATGACTAAACCTTAATTTACTCCTGTTATGTTACAAAGTCAAATCAAAATTCAAAACAATAAATTACAAATTTATCTGATATTCTTTTATCTTGTTCTGCAGGCTTCTACGGCTTATTCCTAAAATCTCTGCTGTTTTAGTGCGGTTACCCTTATTTTGAATTAGATACTTTATAATTAATTCTTTTTCTGTTTCTTTCAAAGTCCCTTTTTTTTCAATATACTCTTCTTTGCTTATAAAATTGAAATATTTTTCATCGATTATTTCTTCTTTTGCCATAATCATACTTCGCTCAATAATATTTTCCAACTCTCTTATATTACCCGGATAATTATAATCCAACAGTAATTCCATAGCTTTTGCAGAAACTTTTTTAACTTTCTTATTTAATATTTTATTATATTTACCGGTAAGGTGCTCCACAATTAAAGGTATGTCCTCTTTTCTTTCCCTTAAAGGAGGAACATCTACATTAAAGACGTTTAGCCGATAAAATAAATCTTCTCTAAATCTTCTTTCTTCTATTTCTTTTTTTAAATCTTTGTTGGTAGCAGATAATATTCGTACATCAACTTTAATTGTCCTTGAACTTCCTACTCTTTCAAATTCCCTTTCCTGTAAAACCCTAAGTAATTTTGTTTGGATAGTAAGGTCCATCTCTCCTATTTCATCCAAAAAAATAGTCCCTCCGTTTGCCATTTCGAAACGACCTATCCTCTTAGCAATAGCTCCGGTAAAAGAGCCTTTTTCATGTCCAAAGAGTTCGCTCTCCAGGAGATTAGGAGAAAAAGCTACACAATTTACCACTACGAACGGGCTATTTTTACGCAGACTGTTTTTGTGTATTGCCCGGGCTATCAATTCTTTACCGGTACCATTTTCGCCGGTAATGAGCACGGTAGCGGGAGTGGAGGCTACACTTTTCACCATTTCTAAAACTTTATTTATAGAACTACTCTTTCCTATAATTTCGTCAAAATTAAATCTCTTCTCTTCTTCCTCTCGATAGTAGATGTTTTCCACTTCTAATTCATATTGCTTAATTGCTCTTTTAATTATTATTTTTAGTTCTTCAATATCGAAAGGTTTTATTAAATAATCCAAAGCTCCTAATTTCATCGCCTCCACAGCTTCGGGAATACTGCCATAAGCAGACATCATAATAACCGGTAGATTTAAATCATTTTCTCTTATCTCTTTTAAGGTTTCTATACCGTTTAGGCCGGGCATTTTAAGATCTAATAATACCAAACTGTAATTTTCTTCCTGTAATCTCTTTAGAGCCTCTAAGCCATTATCAGCTTCTTTAACTATAAATCCCTCCGGAGATAATACCCGGGTTAACATTTTTCTTATATTTTGTTCATCATCGATTACTAAGATTTTTCGCAAAATTACTTCCCTCCTTTTTGAGGTAGAAAAATAACAAATTTTGTTCCTTTGCCTTCTTTAGATTCAACTTTAATTTCCCCTTGATGACCCTCTACAAGCTTATATACTATAGAAAGTCCCAATCCAGAACCCCTCTCTTTGGTGGAAAAGAAGGGATCAAATATTTGATTAAAATCTTTTTCGGTAATTCCAATCCCGCTGTCTTCAATAATTAATTTTATAGCCGGCTCTCCCTTTAAAAGAGCGCTTTCGGTTTTAATTTTGATTTCCCCTTTTCTTAGGATAGCCTGAATGGCATTAATAATCACATTCATTGTAATCTGCCTTACCTGGTCTTCATCAGCTTGAATTTGAGAAATATCCGGAGAAAGTTTCAGATCAAATTTAATCTGCTTATCTTTTATTTCTAATTTAAACAATTCCACAATCTTTCTTATTAAATCATTTAGAGAAAAAGGGGTTAAGTTTGGTTTTTTCAATTTGGCGAAATCTAAAACCTGAACCACTAATTTATTTAATCTATCTACTTCCTGAATAATAGTATTTAAGTCTTCTTTCCTTTCATCGGTCTTGGAAAATGAATTATAAACAAATTGAGCTAATCCTCTGATTGAGCTTAAAGGATTCCTGATTTCATGGGCAATCCCGGCAGATAATTTACCCAGAGCAGCTAATCTTTTATGGCGTGCTACCTCTTCATTTAGGTCCTTGATTTCGGTTACCTCTCTTATCACCGCTACCAAGCCGGTTATTTCTCCGGATTCATCGGTTAAAAAAGAAGAGTTGAGGTCTAATATTTTTTTCTTTAGTCCTTTTTCTTCTAAAATTATTTCCTGAGAAATATTTTTCTTCTCTAAAAGACACTTTTTAAAGATAGATTCCTCTAAAATATTTAAATTTAAAACTTCCTGACAATCTTTGTTTAATACTTTTTCCTTCTTTTTACCAAATATTTCTTCACTCTTGCGGTTAAAAGTCTTAATTTTGCCTTTATTATCTACCGAGATTACTGCGTTATCCATAGTCTCCAATAATTTTGAAGTATAGATTTTCATTTCATTCAAGGTCTTTTTTACGATATAGGTCTCTTGTAATTTAAAAATTACATAAATCCCAAATAACACAAGGGCCATTATAATACTGTAATTTAAAATTATTCTTCTTCTGGTCTGGTTCAGGCGATTATAGTAACCTTCTAAGTTTACCCCCACCACTAAATAACTATTTCTAATAGGTAGTACCTTCCAAATATCTAACTGTCTATCAATATCCAAATTAAATGGTTTTATCACTTGAAGAACTCTGTTTTCTTTTTTATCTTGAGTATTTATGAAATTTATTTTGCCAGGTGTAGGGATTTTTATGACATTTTGCCATCTTTCTTCTTCGGTACTGATTAAAATTACCCCTTTATCATTACAAATATCGATATAACTTACCCCTTCTTTTTTTAAAAGCACTAAAATATCTTTTAAGGCATTTTCATTTAAGATAAACCGGGGGCCAAGAGTTTGGATGGAAAAAGCAATATTTAATCCTACCGAGCGGGCTAATTCCCATAAATAATATCTTTCTCTTTGTACTTCTTTGTAGGTCAAAGAACCTAGTAATATGGCAAGAAACAAGATAACAATTAAGGCTAAAACAATGTTTCTTTCTCGAAAAGGGGTAAATAATTTATGATTCTTATCTTTTTTCAATTTTATAGACCGTCTCATTCTTTAAATATTTCTAATATTTTACCATATTTTAAAATTAATTTTAAAAAAGCTGAAAACAGTATCGAGTATCGAGTATATAGTATTGAGTTAAGAAAGAGAAAGAAAAGAATGTAGCAACAAGGCGTACCGTGTTAAATTGAATAAACACAATTCAAAATTTAAAACTTTGAAATCTACTAACCAAGAAAGCAAAAAAGATTTATTGTATTTTGTAGGGATCGGATTTATCCGACTCGAAACGGGTTTAATGAATTAAATACTTACAAAGTTACGGGCAGACACAAGGTCTGCCCGTAACTTATTACTTATTACTCATTACTACTTTCTCTAGACTATACGCTATACGCTAATTTATCAATCAATTTTTTCAACTTTAATAGGAACATAGTATGTGTGACCGCTACGGAAAACTAATAATAAAAGCGTATCTTCTGGTTCTAATTTATTGATTGCATTTTCCCATTCCTCGATAGAAGATACTTCTGTTCGGTTTGCCTCTAAAACTATGTCCCCTTGTTGTAAACTCATATCATCCGCCGAACTTCCCAGGACCACTTCATTAATTACCAACCCTTTCACCCAGGGTAATCCCAATTCCTTAGCAATTTCCGTAGTAACTGACTCCACTTTAAATCCAGTTTGTACTGAAAATACCTTTTCTTTAGGAGATTCACTACCTTCTTCTTCCACGGTGGGCATTTCAACAATTTTTACAATAAAATTAATTGTTTTGCCATCCCTTACCACTTCTATGTCTGCATTTTTACCGATATCAACATTTCTTATTTTATCTTGAAGTTCTCCAGGAGAATTTACCTCTTCATTATTAACTTTTTTAATTATATCGCCTGTTTTTATCCCGGCTTCTTCCGCCGGACTATCTTTAACCACATCTCCTACTAAAACACCTTTTGCCTCAGAAAGATTAAATTGTTCCGCGATTTCAGGAGTAATCCCTTGAATATATACACCTAACCATGACCTTCTTACTTTTCCCAGATTAATAAGGTCATCGATATTTCTCTTGGCAGTATTAATTGGAATTGCAAAACCGATACCTTGGGCATAAGGAATAATCGCGGTATTTACGCCAATAACCTCCCCTTTTGTATTAAGCAAAGGACCACCACTATTTCCAGGATTAATTGCAGTATCTGTTTGGATAAAATTTCTATAAACCTGTCCTTTTATGCCCGTAGGGATAGAACGACCTTTTGCACTTACCACACCCATGGTTACTGTCTGTTGAAGTCCATATGGATTTCCGATAGCAATTACAATTTCCCCAACTCTTAAACCTTTGGAATCACCTAATTCTACCATGGGCAAATTATTTTCTGATTCTATCTTTACAATAGCCAAATCGGAAGTTTCATCTGAACCGACTACTTTTCCGGTAAATTCCCTTCCATCTGCAAGAGTAACTTTTATCTCATCTGCTCTATGTACGACATGTTCATTTGTAAGAATATAACCTTCTTTGTTGATTATAAATCCCGAACCGGCACCTTTTTGGGGAATTGTTCTTGAATATTCTTCAAATTGCTCTCCAAAAAAACGGCGAAAGATTGGATCATCACCGAAAGGAGAACCTTGTTTAACCATCCTTACTGTATCTATATTTACTACAGCCGGTCCAACTTTTTCTGCAATATCTGCAATACTATTACTAAAAGATTCGAGAGCTAAATAAGGTTCAGTTTGTTCAGTTT
>JBAUBA010000156.1:0-1704 GCA_049676265.1 Atribacterota bacterium | reverse complement strand
TGTTCAAAGTCTGGTTTCCACGCTGCAAAACAGTGACTTTGGCACCAGCCCGAGCGGCAATATGGGCAAATTCAAAGGCAATATAACCACCGCCCACAAAAATAACTTCTTTCGGTAATCGATTAAGCTCTAAAAAACATTCGCTGTTACAAAGTAAATCCTCTCCGGGACTATTGAGTTCCCGGGGCCTGGCACCGGTGGCAACCACGATATATTTACCCTCAATCAGCTCATCACCCACCCGAATGGTCTTTTCATCTGAAAACGATGCTTTCCCCATATATAGGTCAACACCTATCTCCCGATAATACTTTTCATTGCTTTTGGGGATGTTTTCGGTAAATGTCCTTTTAAACCGTATGAGCTCCGGCCAGTCAATCTTGACTTGGCCCACTATTCCTTTTCCTTTCATGTCTGTAAACCGGGCAACCACTTCCGAGGCATGCACCAGTACTTTTTTCGGATTACAACCTTTCAAGGCACAGGTACCGCCCAGAGGTCCAGTATCCGCCAGGGCAACACTCAAACCCGCCAATCGGCACTTGATGGCAATAGTGCCCCCCGCAACACCACTTCCAATAACCACTAAATCATATGTCTTACTCATTTTATACCTCCTTTAATAAAAATTATAAACAACAAATGTCTTTTTCTATTCTAAGTTTATTATTTTATTCCTCTTGGTTTAATTCGTAAGTTTACTGACCCGTAGTATTTCTTTTCTTAACGCATCGTTTTCCCATGAGTATCTATATTTATATACTACAATTGTTTTAAAAATCCTTTTTTTTTGCAAAAATAAAAACAGCACATATTTTATATGAATTAAATAATTTCGTGGCCGTATTTTTTCTCAATTTTCTCAATTTTATTCATTCTTCGAGCATGTCTTCCTCCCTGGAATTCAGCATTTAACCACGCCAGTATTATTTTTTTTACCTTTTTTTTATCGAAAGGTCTTCCTCCTAAAACCAATACGTTCGCGTTATTATGTTCTATGCTTAATATCGCTTCCCTTTCATCATGAACTAAAGCAGCTTTGATACCGGGAATTTTATTTGCAGCAATCGAAGCCCCTATGCCGGTTCCACAGGTGAGAATACCTTTCTTGGCAGGATTCTTTGCTACCCGTAAACCCAACTTTTCCGCAAAATCCGGATAATCAACACTTCTTGTACTGTTTGTTCCTATATCTTCCAATACATATCCTAAATTTGATAATTCTTCTTTGATAAACTCCTTGATTTCATATCCTGCATGATCTGCTCCCAATACAATAATCTTTTTTGTATCCATTTTTTCACACCTCTCTTTAACGCAAAAATCATTGCCTTAAAAAAAATACTAATTGACTAGGAAAGATTTTCGTTTTTGTTCAATAGATTTCAACAAAGATTTAAATGTTTCTCTAATTTTCCTGATCCAACCACAATACTTATTTGTTTTTCTATTGGTACAGAACAATTCATATAGATAATCCTCATCCTTATCTGTATGTTATTCTTATAAAGGAAAGTTTATACAATAAATAATTTTACAGCTTCAATTGTTATTACTTTCGTTATTCAACCTCTTTTTAAAATATCCTCTTATCAGCTTTTGCCAATAAGAGGATATTCATTTTACACGACTTCTTATTCGCTTATTTAAGCTAATATAAAAGGGTGCTTTTTGTTTTTATAATAAATCAAAAGATTGGTATGG
>JBAUBA010000155.1:0-1903 GCA_049676265.1 Atribacterota bacterium | reverse complement strand
AAAGGCGATTGGTTCAATAGCGGAGATTTGGGAAGGAAGACTTATAATGGAAAATATCTTCAAATTGTTGGTAGAATAAAAGACACTATCGTCTTAAGCGGAGGAGAAAATATTGAACCTCATCCTTTAGAAGATAGATTAAAAGAAAGCGATTATATTAATATGATAATTGTGGTCGGCCAGGACAAGTCCCGTCTAGGTGTATTAATTGTCCCTGATTTTGATGTTTTGGCAGTATATGCGGAAAAAGAAAACATTCAATATAAAAATAATGAAGAATTAATAAAAAAACCTGAAATCATTGCTTTGTTTCAGAGAGAACAAAAAAGGCTAATCTCCAAAGAACATGGATTTAAATCTTATGAAACAGTTATGGGGATAGGTTTGCTTCCCAATGAATTTACCATAGAAGCCGGAGAGATGACTGAAACCTTGAAGATGAAGAGATTTGAAATACACAAGAAATATAAAGAAGAGATTGATAGGATCTGTGGATGAATCAATTCACCAATTGACCGATTAGCCAATTCTCCAATTAGGATAAAGACCAAGATAAAGATTAAGAGCAATTGACCAATTAACCAATAAATTTTGTATCGAGTATATAGTAAAAAAATAAGGGGTTGACCTGACGTCTACCCCTTATTTTTTCTTCACGCGATACGCAATACGTGATACTCGATACTGTATTATTATTCTTTAGGAATAGTAAATCTCTGATAAGGATAGATCATGCTAGGATTTTTTATTATATCTCTATTTGCTTCCAAAATTCTTATCCATTTTTCTCCTGTACTATAAAATCTTTCAGCAATATTCCAGAGTGAGTCTCCCTTCTCTACCTCATAATAATCTGGTATGTTCTTTTTTATTGCCTCTGCTAATTTAGCCTCTATTATATCCTTACCTTCTTTTAGTAAAGCTAATTTATCAGCATATTCTGCTTCTTTCTCTTTTCCTTCTTGAGCCATCTGTTCTTGTATTTCCTTAACAAGATTTTCATATCCTTTTATACTTTCAGATAATTCTACCATTATTTTATCTTTTTCGGAAAAAACTTTTTCTGAATCTTCTTTTTGTTGTTTAAGGAGCGCGATGGTATTCTCTCTTTCTGAAAGGAGCTCTTGAGAAGCTTTTAATTGAGTTTCAAGTTTGCTTTTCTCTTCCGATAATAAGGATAATTTATTAGAATATTCTGTCCCTTTTTCTATTTCTTTTTCTTTTTCTTGTGCCATCTGATCGCTTATTTCCTTAATCTGATTTTCATATCCCTTTATGCTTTCGGATAATTCTGCAATTGTTTTATCTTTGCCAGAAATAACACTTTCTGAATCTTCTTTTTGCTGTTTGATAAGTGCGATAGTATTTTCTCTTTCTAAAAGAAGCTCTTGAGAAGCTTTTAATTGAGTTTCAAGTTTACTTTTCTCTTCTGTTAGTGCAGATAATTCTGCAACATAATCTTTTTCTCCTTCAATTTCTTGTTGAACCAACTTTTCTTTCACTTCATTAATTTGATTATTGCAATCCTCTAATTTGCTGATAAGCTCCTCTTTCTCTTGATCTTTAGTTTGCGAGATTCCTTCCTGTTCAATCAATAAAGCTTCAAGTTTTCCTTTTTCCTCTGTTAGCTCTGATAATTTATCAGCATATTCCTTCTCTAAATCTTTTTCCCCTTTTGCTAAACTTGCTTTCAGTTCATCAATCTGTTTTTCTTTTTCTTGTACATTTTCTTTCAGTTGTGAAATAATTTCGTCTTTTGAAAGGACAATCTGTTCGGATTCTTCTTTTTGCTTCTCAACGGTTTTAATTGTTTCTTCTTTTTCGGTTAACAAAGCTTCAAGTTTGGCTTTTTCTTCTGTTAGTTCTGATAATTTATCAACATATTCTGTCGCTAAATCTTTCT
>JBAUBA010000154.1:0-14826 GCA_049676265.1 Atribacterota bacterium | reverse complement strand
CTCTTAAATAACAATGTTTTATTTCTGTTTGACTTTTTTGACAATTTATCTGGATTAATATTCGAATGCATTTTGGCAAGCTCTTCGGAACTTCGATTTCTTGCATATTAAAAAGAGGAACTTTATCCCAGCCTAATTCTCGTGCTGCCCGAGCAGGAAAAGCAGCATTCAAATCATGAGTGACACTAAAAAAAATACTTACTATATCTTCGATTTTAAAATCATTTTCTTTTTTTAAAGTCACTAATAATTCTTTAGTTCTTTTTATAATTTCTTCTTGGTTATTGATATCTACAGTTATCGCTCCTCTTATTCCTCGTACTATCATACTCTCACCTCTTTTCTATTTTCTCTCACCTTACTCCTCCAGTGAGAAAGGAACGGAAAATAAAAAAGGCCATAGGAATTTAAAAAACCTATGGCCTTTTTATATAAATATATAAAGAGGTCATAGGCATAAAACCGATGTCTATGCCTATGACCTCTTATTTTAAACTTCTAAGATGTTAAGGCATAAACATCGGTGGTATAATAGTAGAAATAAAAATTAAAGGAATTTATTGATTTAATAAACTCTCTATTTATAGTCACCTTGTCTACTCCTTAACATTTTTTAAAATATTAGCATACTCTTCTAATTCTGTCAAATTTTTTAATAACAATTTTTTAATATTTATTTAGGAGCAGCGGCTTTTCTTAATCGCTCCATTATTGCCAAGCCCAAATCATGTTCTTCTAAACCTTCAGCAATAATAATCTCAAATCCTTCTTTATCAAAACTCCTTAAGGTTGAGAAGAGATTTGTTGCACAAACGTCTAACTCACTGCCTTTACCTATAACTTTAAATTCAAATTCATTATATTTATTTTGATTCTCTTCTTTAGCCATTATCCCCACTTTAAGCTCCTGCGCTATATATTTAGAAGCCAGCCTGCGAACTTCTTCTACTTGAGCATCTCCCTTCTTTTCTACTAAAATCAATTTTGCCCGGGGAGAATAATGACTGTTTAACATTCCCGGTGAACGGAAACCTTCTTCTAGCTCCTTACTTATTTTTACCTGACCAACCACTTCTTTTAATTTTTCTACTGATATCCCCCCTGCCCTCAATACTTGAACGGGTTCAACAGTTACATCCAACACAGTAGATTCTACCCCTACTTTTGTTTTGCCTCCATCAATAATCATCTCAATTTTCCCGCCCAAATCATCAGCTACGTGTTGAGCAGTAGTGGGGCTGGTCCTTCCAAAAAGGTTGGCACTGGGAGCTGCTATGGGAGTTTTAGCCTCTCTAATTAAGCTCAAAGCAATATCATTAGCAGGCATCCTTACCGCAATCGTATCTAAATCGGCAGTAACAATACCTGAAACTAATTCAGATTTTTTAAGGACTAAAGTAAGGGGACCCGGCCAAAATGCTTTGGCTAATTTTAAAGCTACCGAGGGAACTTTCCTGGATAATCTATATAGTTCTTTTATATCGGCAATGTGAGCAATTAGCGGGTCATTAAATGGTCTTCCTTTGGCTTGAAATATTTTCGCAACCGCTTTATCATTGAGGGCATCTGCCCCCAATCCATAAACTGTTTCAGTTGGGAAAGCCACCAGGTTACTTTTTTTTATTTCTTCGGCAGCTATTTTAATCTTAGCTAAATCTATTTTTTTGGGATTTATTTCTAATATTATGGTTTTCATTATAATATTTTTAATATTTTATATCTTAATATTCCGATAGGAACTTCAATCACTACCTCTTCTCCTTCCTGGTGACCTAAGAAGGCCTGCGCCAAGGGAGAATTTAGGGATATTTTATTTTGTGCAAAATTTACTTGATCATCTGGGGCAAAGATGTATTCTATTTCTTCCCCGGAACCTAAATTTTTCAGCTTTAAAGTTGTGCCGATGCCAATCCCTTCCGAACAGCAGTCTTCTTCTACTACTTTTGCCCGACTTAACTTTTGCTTTAATCTAACAATATTTATTTCGTTCATACGTTGATCTTCCTGGGCAATATTATATTCTGCATTTTCAGATATATCTCCATACTCTAAAGCCCGGCTAATATCTTCTTGTATTTTTTTTCTTTTTTCTCCCTCTAAATGCTTTATCTCTTCTTTTAAATTTTTCAAGCCTTCCTTGCTAAAAAAAATTTCGTTATTATTCACTTTTCCCCTCTTTTATCTTATCAATTTTATCGGTCAGTATAATATTTTATATTGTAAAAAGAGCAGGTAGCCCCTGCTCGTCTTGAAATTATATTATTATTTTAAAAAATGGTAGCGCAAGGGGGAATTGAACCCCCGTTTGCTGATTGAGAGCCAGCCGAATTAACCACTATTCGATTGCGCCAGAACCAATAAATTAATTAACCAATTTGCCAATTTGCCAATTAAATAAGATAGTATCGAGTCAAGAAAAAAAGAAAATAAAAATTCAAGATAATAAAGACGATATGCATTCTTTTTGTTTTCTTTACCTTTTTTAACCAAGTAACCGGCTAACTAGCTAATCAATAAAAATGGCTGAGGGAGGTGGGCTCGAACCACCGTTCCCAGATCCAGAATCTGGTGTCCTACCACTGGACGATCCCCCAATATCGATACTATTTCATTACATATTTTATAACATTTTCTATTTTTTTAAAAGCCTATTTTCTATTTTTTGCTTCTTTTATTTTTTCTATGGCTTTTTTCAAGCGTTTAACAGTCTTGTCCTGACCTAACACCACCATTAATTCAAACAAACCAGGGCCTACTTTTTTACCGCTCAGCGCAACCCGGGTAGGATGGATTATTTGGCCGCCTTTTATTTGTAAAGAAGAGGCAACTTTTCTTACGGCATTTTCAATGCTTTCTTCGTCCCAACATTTAATAGCGGAAAGCTTTTCCTCTAAAGCCTGCAAAATACCCGGTACGCCTTCTTTGTTTAATACGCTGTCAAAGGCCTGTGGTTCAATATTAATTTTATCCACAAAAAAATAATCCGCGTAGTCAATAAACTGAGAAAAATTTTTAATCCTTCCCTGCATCAACTTCAGTACTTCTTTTATGTACTCATTTTTTGCCGGAGAAAGATTTTCTTCATTTTCAATATAATTAGCCTCTTTAAGAAAAGGAAGAAGCATTTTGGTTAAGAAATCGATAGGCATCTTCTTTAAATATTCACTATTAAACCAATTTAGTTTTTCCATACTAAAAACAGCGGCGTGTTTGGAAATTTTATCTAAAGTAAATTCTTTAGCAATTTCTTCTACAGAAAATATTTCTCTATTACTACCGGAAGACCACCCTAAATGAGCAATGTAGTTGACTAGTGCTTCTGGTATATACCCCATTTTTCGGTATTCCATAACAGATGCTGCTCCGTGGCGCTTACTTAATTTAGCATGATCTTCTCCCATGATCATCGGAATATGAGCAAATTTTGGCACATCAAATCCCAGGGCTTCATAGATTACTATCTGTTTGGGAGTATTAGAAATATGGTCATCTCCTCTCATAACATCGGTAATCTTCATTAAGGCATCATCAATGACTACCGCATAATTATAAGTGGGAATTCCGTCTGATTTCACTATTACAAAATCACTTAACAGCCCGCCGTCAAAAGTCACTTCACCTCTTAATAAATCATTAAAGGCAATTTCCTTGGTAGGAATCTTAAGTCTTATTACCGGCTTTCTACCTTCTGCTTCATATCTCTTTTTATCCTCTTCGCTAAGGCCCAAGCAATGTCTATCATACTTAAGAGATTTATTTTCTTTTGATTGTTTTTCTCTGCTCTCAGCCAATTCTTCTCTGGTACAATAACAATAGTAAGCTTTTTTATCCTTCAGTAATTGCTTAGCATATTTCTGATAAAGATGCAATCTCTGCATCTGATAATAAGGACTATATTCCCCGCCTTTTCCGGGGCCTTCATCCCAGTCTAAACCAAGCCATTTCATGCCTTCCAATATTACATTTACTGCTTCTTCGGTAGACCTTACTTGATCGGTATCTTCAATGCGCAAAACAAAGGTCCCATTATAATGTCTGGCATAGAGCCAATTAAATAAAGCTGTTCGGGCTCCTCCGATGTGCAACATACCTGTAGGGCTGGGGGCAAACCTAACCCGTATTTTTTTGTTTTCCATTCTTCCTCCATCCTTAATCAGTCGTTAATGAATAGTTCTGTACGCTATATGCTATTTTTTTAAGAAACAAGATTATTATAATATAAAAGCATTAAGAACACAATCTTTTAGTACAGTATCAAGTATCGCGTATATAGTGAAGGAGGGAAAAGACAGAATTCAGGAGTCAGGAGCCAGAAGAAGATAGTATCGAGTATTGCGTATCGATTACCAAGTAAAATACAGTAATAAGTGATGAGTAATGAGATTAATTTTTTAAATTATAAAAACAGGGGTTTATTTAACTAATTCTGAAACCGGGACTATTTCTATACCCGCCCTAATTAATTCAGGAATCATTATCTTCAATACATAAAAAGTATTTATCCGATCATGACCGATAGCAATTACCTCTCCTTTTTCTAAAGCTATTTCTTGAACTTCTAACATCTGCCCTTTAATATATTCCATATCATTATTATTATCCAAAAAGACCGACCTTACCGCAGACTTAATCCCCATCTCCTGGGCAACCTCGTAGGCAATAGAATTCTTACTGGTCATACTATCTATAAAAAATAAATTGTATCCTTTAATCTCTTCTAAGACTATCTTCATAATTTCTCTATCTTCTGTAATCTTTGATCCCATATGATTATTTACCCCAATTGCATACGAAAAATCTAATATACATTTCCTAACAGCCTGCCTGATATCTTCTTCCGACATATAGGATTTAATAACACCGGGTCCGGGGTTGGCATCGGAATTATTAGGCTCCATCGGTAGATGCAACATAATTTCTTTATTATTTTTTTTGCCCTCTTCTGCAGTAAAGTCAGAATGCTGGAGAAAAGGTAATATAGATAGTGCTATAGGATATTCCAATTCCATCATTTTTTTTGCCACTTCTGTTTCATATCCCAAATCATCTATTATAAAAGCTACTTTAGGTGAAAAGTTTGTCTCTTCCTCTGAAGAGACCAAATCATCAACTATTAAATCTGCATATTGTTCGCTGTCATAAGTGGTTTCTTCAGATTCTTTTACTTCTAACTCTGTTTCATTGGTAACGGCCGGATTAATATCCTGGGTATTACCAAGGTTATTTTCTTCCTTAATAGAATTATTAAATAAATTAGAAATATTAAAAGCTACGATCAAAATAATTACTAAAGCAATAATATTTATAATTTCTTTCTGGCTTTTCTTCAAAATAATTTTCCTTTCGATTTAGTACCTAAAGGGCAGACACAAGGTCTGCCCCTACAACTTATTCACTATTCACTAACGACTAATTCGTATCTCGTATCTCGTGAATCGTATCTCGTATGTATAGTTACCCGACTAAAGAATTAAGATGAGGTTGGCTAACTGTATCAACTAACTCTCATCTTGCAACTGAGAATCTGTATTTGAAATTAACGGCTAGCATTAACTGGTAAACTGGGTAACCAGGTAACCATTTCCTAATCTTTATTCTTATCTTAATCGGGCAATTGATCAATCGGTCAATTGTATTATCTTGTATCTTGCATTTTAAGCTAACGACTATTCACTAACGACTAACGACTGTTTTATTTCCTCTTCCAAGAACTGTATGGCCTTATTTAATTGCATATCCTGTTCACTATCTTCCACCGGTTCTACTAATATATCCGGTTCAATCCCAATATGATTTATAGAACGCTCGTTAGGGGTGAAATATTCAGAAGTGGTAATAGCAATTCCTGAACCATCGTAAAGATTAAAGACTTGCTGAACTACTCCCTTGCCAAATGTTTTTTCTCCCATCAACTTACCCCTACCAGTATCCTGAATCGCTCCAGCTACAATTTCCGAAGCACTCGCACTACCCTCATTAACCAACACGAATAAAGGCCATTCAGGATATTTATTTCCTCTGGATTCTATAGTAGCTACTATCCCATCTCTATCTTTGATATGGACAACCGGTCCTTCTTTTATAAATTTACTGGCTACCTCTATAGCACTATCCAATAATCCTCCCGGATTATTGCGTAAATCAAGAATAATCCCCTGAATATCACTATCTTTTTTAAATTCATTTAATACTTCTTTTAATTCAGGCTCAGTATTTATATTAAAAGTAGTAATCCTGATGTAACCAATGTTGTTATTCCTGCCCATTACCTCTTTTTTTACCGCTTTAACTTCGATTATATCTCGGATTATGGTGATTTTTAAAAGTTCCTCTATATTTCCTCTCTTAATTCCTAAGGTAACTTCAGTTCCTTTCTCTCCCCTTAAAATATTTACTGCTTCGTCTAATGCCATTCCTTCTGTTGATTTTCCATCAATCTCCGCTATCTTATCTCCTGCTTTTATTCCTGCTCCATAAGCCGGGGTATCTTCAATAGGAGAAATTATAGTTAATTGATCATCTTTTATAGAAATAATTATCCCTAATCCTCCAAAACGACCTAAAAACATATCTTCCTGTTCCCTTTTAAGGCCTTCAGGATCCATGTAACGAGTATAGGGGTCATCGAGGGTTTTAAGCATACCTCTTATTGCTCCCTGAATAACTTTATCTAAATCTATATCTTTCTTTACGTATTCAAATCTTATCAAATTTAAAGTTTCAAAGAAAGGCTCTAAATTGTTAAATAGTTCCTCTTCGTAAGTCTTACCATTTGCCCTAACATTATAAAATATAAATCCGCTTATTATAGAAACCAATACAAAAATCGTAATTAAAGTAATTATTTTATTTCTTTTTATCTTAACCAATTTTTTTACCGCCTAATCTTAAAAATATTAATATTTATAGCCAATTCATAGGGTCAGTAGGTTTACCTTCTACCCTAACCTCAAAATGCAGCCTGGGAGAAGAAACACCACCACTATCGCCCACCTGGCCTATAGTTTGTTCTTTTTTTACTCTGTCCCCGATATCTACTAAAATTTTAGAAAGGTGGGCATACAGAGTAGTAGTCCTTCCTCCATGATCAATAATTATTATCTGTCCATATCCTTTTATAGTCCCAGTATAAATTACCTCTCCCGCACCGGCTGAATGAACTACCTGTCCAAGGGGAGCACTAATATCTATTCCCGAATTAAAGGTATCAGTATTAAATTCGGTATTTTTTTGTCTTCCATATCCGGAAATTAATTTACCCTGAATTGGTAAAGCCAAAATTCGCTTTTTGGGTTTTAGAGTAATCGCTGGAACTTCTTTTTGGGAAACCTCCCTAGAATCCTCTTCCTGCTGCTTGTAAATTCTTTCTATTATATTCTTTATTTCTTGAGAAGATTGCTCTAACTCTTTTAATGATTTCAGATATACTTCTTTTTGAGAGTCTATCTTATCAATTATAGATTTTCTGCCTTTAATAGAAAATTCAATATTTTCTTTCTCTTTCTCTACTTCTTTTTTTAACAAATTTAATATTTCTTCCCTATTCTCCAGGTTTATCTTATGGTCTTCTATTTTTTCCATCTGCTGGCGAATATCATTAATCACTTCAGCATCTAAGGATAAAATATTTTTTATATATCTGAAACGGGTAAGAAAATCAGAAAAGCTTTCACTGTTGAATAAAATTTCCAGGTAGCCGGTTAAGCGGTGTTTATATATCTGCCTTAATCTGCCTTCTAAAAGTTTGGTCTTTTCCTTTAGTTTTTCCTTTTCAATAATAACTTCATCTTCTGCTATTTTTATCTCTTTTTGAGCAAACTCTAAATCTTTTTCGATAGCTTGCAATTCTTTCTCTGTATCCCGTAAAAGCTTTTCTATTTTATGAAGTGCTTCTAAATAACCACTTTCTTCCTTCTGCAAATTATTAATTTCATCTTTAATGCTTTTAATCTGCTGCTCTATCTTTTTTAACCTCTGATTTTCCTCTTTTATCTTTTGACTGAGATCTACACTACTATCCCCATAGCTAAAAAACACAACAAATAAGATAAAGATTAAAATCAATGTTAAAATAGAAAATATTTTCTTATTTCTTAAAATCAATCTCTTTTCATACATTTAAATATTTTCCTACTGAAAACATACTCCCTAAAATTCCTACAAAACTACCTAACAACACAATTGCTATACCCATGGGTAACAAATCTACATTGTCTACCACTAATGGCAAAAAAGGAATGGCTTGGTGCACTTTATTTACCGCAAAAAAATAAAAATTATATAAAATTATTGTGGAAAGAATTGCTGAGATAAAACCCTGTAAAAAGCCCTCAATTATAAAAGGCCACTTAACAAACCAGGCAGTAGCTCCAACCAAGCTCATTATTTCAATTTCGTTTCTTCTGGCATATACAGTGATTTTTATTATATTAGATATAATCAAAATAGAAGCAAAAACCAGGAGGAATAACACCAACATTCCTGCTATTCTAAATATGTAAGTAAAATTTAACAATCTTTCTGCTGTTTCCCGGCCATACTCGACTTCTTCCACTTTTTTAAACTTAGTTATCTGATTAGCAATTTGCTCAATCATCTTAGGATCTTTTACCTGTATCTCAAAAGAAGCTGGAAGCGGGTTTTTTTCAATGGCACTGAGTATATCTTTCTGCTCTCCTAAATTCTTTAGTAAATTCTGATAGGCTTCTTCTTTAGATACAAATTTTACCTCTTTTGTCTCATCTATTGAAGTAATATTACTTTTTAAATTGTTTATCTCAGCTTGGGAAATATCATCTTCTAAATAAACCACAATCTCCAATTGGGATTCTAAATTTTCTAAAAAAAGATTTAAATTTACAGATATTAATAGAAAGATACCAACAATAAGTAAAATTGTAGTGGTGCTTAGTATTGCTGCCATACTCATTAAAGTACTTCTTCTAAAACTGAGCAAAGCCTCTCTAAAATAAAATCCCGTATTCTCAAAAATCATCTTAATATGTCCCTCTTTCTGTATCTTCCATTATTCGTCCTCGCTCCAACCTCACTACTCGCTTCTTGGCTTTATCTATCATAAGTTTATCATGGGAAGCCATTATAATAGTAGTTCCCCGTATGTTTATATGAAATAGAAGTTTCATAATCTCCCAGGAAGTGTAAGGATCTAAATTTCCAGTTGGTTCATCGGTAAGTAATATTAATGGTTCGTTAGCGATAGCCCGGGCAATACATAATTTTTGCTGTTCTCCTCCAGATAATAAATGTGGTTTTGTCTTCCTTTTATTTTCCAGCCCTACTAAATTAAGGACCTTCTTAACTTGCTGTCTTATCTCAAAATTAGTTGCTCCAATCGCTTTTAAACCAAAGGAAATGTTTTCATATACCGTTCTATCATACAGTAATTTAAAATCTTGAAAGACGATACCTATATTCCGTCTTAGATAAGGGATATAACCAGGTTTAAGTCGAGCTATGTTTATCCCATCGACAATTACCTGTCCCTTGGTAGGAACAATCCCCCGGTAAATCAATTTTAAAAAAGTGCTCTTCCCTGCCCCGGTAGGACCTACTAAAAAAATAAATTCACCCTTTTTTATATGGATATTGATATCCCGTAAGGCTTGAATTTTATTGGGATAATTTTTATATACGTGAAACATTCTAATCATATTAAATAGTAACCTCAATGGTTATGGATTTAAAAACTTATAAACCAATTCATTATTAGCAAGGGCTTTTTCTTCCAAATTATTCACTTTTTCGAGTAAAATATCTTTTATTTTATCATTATTTTCTCTGATATATTCTACCTTTTCTTGAATATTTTTTAAAGAGATATCTTCACCTATTTCTAATAGTAATTCAGATAATCCTAAATCTTCTACAAAATATTTCACTTTGGGGTCGTAGTTAAAAGCAACAAAAGGAATATTAGCTATGCTGGAAAATATGATTGAATGAAGCCTTACCCCAACCAGCAGAGATAATCGAGATAGAACAGAGAGTAATTCTTCAGGCTCAAGTTTTATTTTTAATACTTCAGCCTTATTCTTCATTAAAGATAATATTTCTTCACTGCTATACACATCTTCATCAAATTTAAAGGGAAGAAAAATAATTTTTGCCTGGTAATTTTCAACTAAATAATCAGCTGCTTGGGCAAATATACTTTTTGAATCTAATCCGTTGCCTTTATATTCTCTGACTGAAACTCCAATTAGGGGACGATTATCTGAATTAATCAATTGCTGAATAAGGGGGTGTCTATCTATAATATTATTAATGTTTTTTTTCTTCAATAAAAAGACGGGATCAGAATTCACGTATATTGATGGTTTCACCACTCCTAAATTTTCTAATAATTCTTTAGAGGGCTTATCTCTTACAGTAATTAAATCAACTTTATTTAAAATCCACTTTATTAACTTTTTGTTAATCTGCTTATTTACCGGACCGATACCCTGGGCATAAATCATAACCGGCACTTTAACTGTTTTTGCTGCCAGTATCAATCCCAGGTAGTATAATATGCTCCAGCCTTTTCCAGTTGAATCCTGGAGTAATCCTCCGCCCCCGCTAATAAAGAGATTAGTATCTCGTAAACAACGCATAATATCAATTAAATGCAGTCGATTTATAGCCTTTACCTGATAATTTTGAGAGGTCTGCAAGGGATTTTGGGAAAGAACTGTTATCTTTATTTGAGGTATCTTTTCTTTAAAGGCTCCAACCATAGATTTAAGAATGGCTTCATCCCCGGTATTATTAAAACCATAATAACCGGAAATCATTATCTTTGTTATGGTTTTAGACTTTTCCATAATTAATTTTTTCCCTAAATATTTTTACCAGATAATAAAATATAGTAACCGTTATTAATCCTAATGCTAAACCTAACCATACCCCATTAAAAGTACGTAGCATCGAAAATAAAAAGGGAGTGTGAATATGACAGAAGGTATTAATCAAAGTAACCGGGCCTATGGTCCCGATAATAATTATGGGAATCTTAAATTCTTTTATTCTTAGGTAATTCATACTCATCGCCAATAATAGAGCGGGATAACCGATTAAAAATTCTTTATTTCTGGGCCGGGCAATTAAAGTCTTTTCTAAGAAAATTCTTATCTTCTCCTCAATGTCCAAAACGGGAATAAAAGAGAAATTCCCTGAACGGGAGACATAAATTACCAAAAATACCGCAAAGAACATCATTATAATTACATGTTCAATTAGGATGGGCTTCTTGATATTTTCCAAAATCATTAATTTGCCATTGTTCACCCTTAACCACATTATTGCCAGGACCAAAAGAAGCGGGACCAGATAAGAAATCTTTATTCCGCTAAACTGTTCTATCCCCAACATAAATTTATTATTACTTAATAAAGCTGCTATTAATAGAGCGCCGGATAAGGTAATTAAGATTATCCTGAAAAATCCGATTAAAACTTGTTTTATCATCAGAACAAAACTGAGATTATTTTTAGGAATATCTTGGGCGTTTTTAAATTTAGAATTATTATTTTCCAAAAAATACTTTTCGTTATTAATGATAGCCAAGGTGGGAAATATTAGAGCTGCCAGTAAAGCCATTAACTTTATTAAAAAGATTTCTCGATTTATAAAAAGCAGGACTAAAGAAAATAATATTCCTAATAATAACAGAGAATATTCTTGATATTTTTTTAGGTTGAAGGTATTTTTTAAGAGGATTAATCCTCCGGAGATAACTCCCAGGATTAATAAAAGAACAAATATTTTTGGTTCTTGATAGGTAGTAGAAAGAGTGCTGGCTCTTCCCATGCTAAAACCATTTGCTTTCAACTCTTCTGTAATAGTTCTGATATAAGCTAGATTCTCCTCAATAAGATTAAAGTTAGACTTCATAAAAGGCTTGATATAAAAGATTCTCACCTTTCTTTCTTTGGCTGCCCTAATCCATCTTTCCGTAGCTTTCTGTTTAGAAATAATTTCCATTTCTTCTTTGGTAATACTATGAACTCTAACTGCTAATTCATTTGCTTGATGAGCGACTATTTCAATCCCTTTTTGACCGGCAAATTCTATAATTCCGAAAGGATATTCTTTTGTTTTTAGAAGTTCTGCGGTATGAATTAAGTTTTCTTTTGAAGGATAACCCAAAACTGCTTCCCCTTCAAAAATTATTCCCGAAATCATTCCGGCTTTATCACTCTCTTTAAACTTGAACTCTATATCTTCCTTATTTATTCGAGTGAAATTTTTAAGACGTAAAATGACCTGAAAGCCCAAATTTCTTACTAACTCAATATCTTCTTCTGAAAATCCTAAACCTAAATCAGCAAGTTTTTCTTCGCTCCCTTTCACTTTTAAACCTATATAAGGAAGGAAACCAAGATCTCTTACTAAATCTTCGCCTAATTGTCTTTGTAAATTTTCCTTTATACGAAGATAATCGTTTTTATCGTTGAATATAATATAAGCTTCCCCCGGTGCAGGTTGAAATTTTTTAAAGGGGTCAAGTGATTTTAAGAAGAAATTTAATTTATTAAGTTCTTTATCAGAAAAATAGAGTATCTTCCCGGACAAAGCAAGGCTTTCCAGGGTATCTTCATGAACAGCTATGGAATTAGTCCCGGAGTTTTTTATTTTAGCCAGTAGTTCAATTTCATCATAACCTTCCTGATAAGATAATTCTCTTAATTCATTCAGGCTCATTGCCAGTTCTACTTGCTTAAAATTGCTTTCCAATTTAGAACGATTATAAGTTATAATCCCGGCGGCTACTAAAGCGGCAATAATAAAAAAAATTAAAATCAAATAAAATTTTTTAGGCACAATGATATTTCCCTTTCCTTTGCTTAATGTCTGATAAACTGAAAATATTTTAGCATATTTATAATAAGAAGTAAAAAAATCAATTGGTAAATTTTTAAATTTACCAATTGATTAGTCGTTAGTTGTTAGCATTAAATTCAGGTTTTCAGTTATCGGTTCTAATTTTATTGTAAAGGCTTTTTAAACTTGAAACTCGTAATCTGTATTTTAACCGATAAACTGGCTAACCGGGTAACTGGATAACTAATACATACGAGATAACATTCATGAGATACGAGATACTAGTCAGTTTTATTGCAACAAAGTCAACATCACTCCAGCAGCAACTGCGGTTCCAATTACCCCGGCTACATTGGGTCCCATGGCATGCATCAATAAGAAGTTACTGGGATTTGCTTCCTGCCCTACTTTCTGGGCTACTCTGGCAGCCATAGGTACAGCAGACACTCCGGCAGCACCGATTAAAGGATTAATCTTTCCTCCGGTAATTTTATTTAATAGTTTGGCAAATAAAACTCCACCGGCAGTTCCAAAGGCAAAAGCAACTAAACCCAATAAAATTATTTTAATAGTATTAAAAGTTAAAAAATATTCAGCTTGCATAGTTGCGCCAACAGAAACAGACAAGAATATGGTAACGATATTGATTAGTTCATTCTGTGCCGTATTAGACAATCTATCCACTACTTGACTCTCTCTAAACAAATTCCCCAACATTAGCATCCCGATAATGGGAACCGAAGCTGGTAATAGAAGACCGATTAGGATAGTCGAAATAACAGGAAAGAGTATCCTCTCTGAACGGGATACCGGCCTAAGCTGTTTCATAACTATTTTTCTTTCCTCAACTGTAGTTAGTAATTTCATTATAGGAGGTTGAATTATAGGAACCAATGACATGTAAGAATATGCCGCCACCGCTACAGCTCCTAATAATTGAGGAGCCATTTTAACGGTAAGATAGATTGCAGTAGGTCCGTCAGCACCTCCAATAATTCCTATAGAACCTGCTTCCTGAATAGTAAATCCTAATAGCACCGACCCGATTAAGGCTACAAATACACCTACTTGAGCAGCAGCACCCAAAAGGAAGGTTATCGGGTTGGCTAATAGGGGGCCAAAATCAGTCATTGCCCCAATCCCCATAAAGATTAAACAGGGATAAACTTCATGTTTTATCCCCCAGGAAACAAAATACAAAAGACCTCCTTCTTCCATTATTCCGGTCAGGGGTAGATTTACCAGTATCGCTCCAAAACTGATAGGTAAAAGGAGTAAAGGTTCGCACTTCTTTACTATGGCAAAATACATTAATACAACCGCCACAATAAGCATTATAATATTACCCAAAGTAAGTCCGGCAAATCCCGAAAGACTAAACAAAGGAAGGATTTTCGTTAAAATATTCATTAAATTCTCCTTTCTATACTAACCTATCACTAATAAAACATCGCCTGTGTCTACCATATCATTTGCGGCTACGTTTATCTTTTTTACGTTTCCTGAGGCATTGGCTACAATTTCATTTTCCATCTTCATCGCTTCTAAAATTAATAAAGTATCTCCTTCTTTTACGCTGTCTCCTTCGGATACCTTTAACTGAAGTACTTTGCCGGGCATAGGCGCTAATACTTCCTCTCCTGCTACCGCTGCAGCTGGTGTTTTGGTAGGGCTTGGGCTAGATGAGGGTTTAGCTGCTTTCTGACTTACCGGTTCTTCTTTCACTTTAACTGCAACTGTTTGAGGAGCAGAAATGGCGCCTGCTGATAATTCATTTCCTCCTACTTCTTCTACTTCTACTTCGTATGTTTTACCGTCTACTTTAATTTGAAATTTTCTCATTTTGTTTATTTTTCTCCTTTTTTTCGATATTAATATTTATTATTTTCTCCCTAACATTAATTCTTGTCTCCCCATAGCAGACCAGGGAGCAATCGAAGATGTTTGATATTTTTTAATACTTAGTATTTTAAATTTACTTTTTGGTTTTTCCAAATATGAAGC
>JBAUBA010000153.1:0-1529 GCA_049676265.1 Atribacterota bacterium | reverse complement strand
CTTCATCAACTAAATATTTTACGTGAGAATCCTCAAAATTCCCGAAACGTAGAGAACCTAATAGTGCAACAGGACGGGCTCCCATTGCCAGGATATCTCTTACCACTCCCCCTGAGCCAGTAGCAGCACCGTGAAAAGGCTCGACTGCCGAAGGATGATTATGACTTTCTATCTTCATCGCCATAGCCAGACCTTCTCCAATATCGATAGCTCCGGCATTCTCTCCCGGACCGAAAAGAACCCATTCTGCTTGAGTAGGAAAAATGCTTAATACCGGTTTTGAACTTTTATAGCTACAATGTTCTGACCACATTGCTGAATAAAGTCCCAGCTCAACATCATTCGGCTCTCTTTTTAAGGTTTCTATAATTTTTTTATATTCACTTTTCGTAAGATCATTTTCCTCTAATATTTTTTTTAAATTTTTCTCTTCTTGATTGCTCATCACTAACTCCTTTTAAATTAAAGTCAAATAAACTTTTTCTTTTTATTTTATATAAACGAAATAATTTCTTCTAATATCTTTTTCATTGCCGGAATCTTGGGAAACCAGACTCTTTCGGTAATTTCATTGGTAAAGGCACAGTAAGCCATGGAAATAAGTTCTTTTAATCTTGCCGGTAAAGGTGGAGGAGACAGGTTCACTTTCTCTTTCCAGTTTAATTCATCATTCTTTTTGGCATCTATCAATTCTTTATACCAATTAGTTTTTCGATAGTACAATCTGGCAATTTCTTTACTGATAGGCATTCCCTTAAAAGTAAATCTACATTCATCCAATGTTCCCAAAACATCTACCATTAACAATTTTTTATTAACATCTAATCCAAACTCAATTTTACCGTCTTCATATTTTAAACCGGTTCGGTCAGCTTCTTCGGTTATCAATTTATTAACCCTGGTTGTTATATCGCTAATTTCATTTAATTGGCCATCATTAAAATTAGTAATTTTTTTTGCTTCCTTCCAGTTCATGTAGCGATCGCTTTCCTCAAGCTTGGTAGACACATCGATAAATGGTTTTTCTAAATTTTCTCCGGGAATGGGCAACTTTTCCAATCCCAATTCTTTCAATTCTAATTCACCTTTTTTTAATCTTCTAAATACACTTGAACCTGCGGGCAAAGAATTACGAAAAATAACTTCTAAAGGAACTAAAAAATTTTTATCCTCTTTTTTATAATCTGAATAATCATAACCATCGGCAGTTTTGAGCGGTTTTAATACCCGAAGCAATTTAACTTCCATAATATCTACCGGAGTTTTGATCTCGGATAGTTTTTTTAATTGACCGTCTTCAACTAAACCCAGGTAATGTGTCCCAATCCCCATACTTTCCAGCTTTTCAAAAAAATAAGCTGCTGAGATACACAAAGATTTACCCTTATCAGGAATATGGTCTGGCATTTCTCCCCAATCAAACACTGAATAACGGTCCGAAAAAATAAATCTTCCTCTGCCGCTCTTAATCGGACTTGGATGTTCTATTACTTCTAAATCTTTTACGCTTCCCACAGTTGATACTCCTT
>JBAUBA010000152.1:0-1543 GCA_049676265.1 Atribacterota bacterium | reverse complement strand
GGCCGTAAAGTAAGGCTCCTCCCTTTTCTATCGGGAAAAGTAAACATTTCTTTAGTCACTATATCGGTTGATTCACCTATTCCCCGGACAAAAAGTTCAGTATATTCAAAGAAGGGAGTTCTTATTTCTTTATATCCATATTTATTTAGTGTTTCCTTTATTACATTTTCGATATAATACCATTTTGAAATAACTTCAGGTAAAATATCCTGTGCCCCTTTGGGAACTCTTATAAACAATATTTTCCTCTCCTTTATTATAATTTTAATAGCTATATCTATTCCCCGTGAAGGCTTTTTTATCAACCGCTTTCTTCAAGGCATCTTCCTGGCTAATTTTTCCCTCCATAAGCAAATCTTTTAATGATTGATCCAAACTTTGCATGCCATCTTTCTTGCTAATCTGTATGGTTGAAGAAATTTGATAAGCTTTCCCTTCTCTAATTAGATTTCTAATTGCCGGGTTAGCAACCATTATTTCCAGAGCAGGAACCCTTCCCTTTTCATCCAAGTCAGGTAATAAAGTTTGAGCAACTACTCCTAATAGAGAACCAGCAAGCTGCATTCTAACTTGATTTTGCTGGTGAGGGGGGAATACATCTATTATCCTTTCTATTGTTTCAGAGGCACTAATGGTATGAAGGGTAGAGAATACCAAATGCCCAGTTTCGGCAGCAGTTAAAGCCATAGAAATAGTTTCCAGATCTCTCATTTCACCAACTAAGATCACATCAGGATCTTCCCTTAAAGCATTACGTAAAGCAGAGGAAAAAGATGGAGTATGTGAACCTATCTCTCTTTGAGAAACAAGACAATTTTTATGTGAATGAATAAACTCTATGGGGTCTTCGATAGTAATTATATTGTCATACCGTTTTTTATTTATAATGTCTATCAAGGCTGCCAGAGTCGTTGATTTTCCACTCCCGGTTGGCCCGGTGACCAACACTAATCCTCTATCCTTTTCAGTGAAATCTGAAAGTATTGAGGGCAATCCTAATTCAGAAAGAGTTTTAATCTTTTCCGGAATTAAACGAAAAGCCGCACCTTCACCACGCCGATGCTTAAAAACATTTACTCTAAACCGAGATATGTTAATTAATTCGTAAGATAAATCATATTCACCAAATTTTTCAAAACCGGTTTTCTGTTTTTCGCTAAGAATACTATATATCATTTCATGAGTAATCTCCGGGGTTAATTCAGGTAAATTCATTCGTGTCAATTTACCGTTTATACGAAGTACCGGAGGGATTCCTACATTAAGGTGCAAATCCGATGCTTCTTTTTCCTTGGCTTCGATCAACAATTCTTTTATTTGCATATCTAACCTCTCTTTTGTTTTTTAATTAATGTTAACTACATCTAACAAAATTATAAATTATCTTTGTGGTGAAATATTTGATTAATGGTTTCATCGATATTTTTAAAAGATGCCAGGACATACTTTAGTTTTCTTTTGGTAATCTCCTTGATTGCTTCGATAGCTTCTTCGTCTGTAGGGTCAGCCATGGCAATAACTAATTCATCATTTAACTCCATTA
>JBAUBA010000151.1:0-4614 GCA_049676265.1 Atribacterota bacterium | reverse complement strand
TGAGAGAACTCATCGGAAAGGGCTTACCATGTCCGGGATAAACCATACTTATTTTTAAACTTTTTAATTTTTCGATACTGGCATTCGCAGCCGTTGAGTCGTCGATAAGGGAAAAACGGGTTGGTTTCGTAATATTACCCAGCAAATCACCACAGAATAAATTGCCATCGGAAGTGAAGATTTCAACAGAACCCCTGGTGTGTCCGGGAAGATGCAGAGCCTTTGCCTCAAATCCGAATTCAGAAAAATCATAACCATCTTCAACATGTAAATCGGGAACAAATCTATCTGTCTCTTTTAAGCTAAAAAATAAATTAGCTATGGCCTTCACTATAAAATTGGGGTTCTTTCTGCTAAAAAACATATCGCCATATTCCACCATTCCCACATCGTTAGGGTGCATGGCAATCTTGGCAGCAAACCTTTTGCGAAAATAAGCGGCATTGCCGGCATGATCCAGGTCTCCATGGGTCAAAATAATCAGCTTAAGATTCCCCGGACGGCATCCAGCACTTTCCATCTCTTTTTCAATCAGCTTACACTTATTGGGCGTCCCAGTATCAATCAGGATATAACCGCCGTCAATCTTGACAAGATAGCAATTGACATAATTATTAAAAATATAGCGCTGGGAAATGGTTTTAATCTCTACTGACATCTTACCCTCCTTATATTCAGCGGGAGTATATTATCCCGGTTAGTCGCTCACTTAATTGCCATAATTCATTTTGTAATTTGATATCAGAACATTTTTTCGATGCCGCCTTGATTCTTTTCTTGGCAAAATACTTACCGGTTATTCCCTTGACTTCGTTGGAACTTGCCAAATAGATACTGGTTTGCGCCCCTTCTTCTGCGGAGATCAAAAAGAGTTTTATCATACCGTTTATTATTGATTGATACCATTTCTTTTCTGGTCCCCAGAGGTCCCACATGTTTGTATCCACATGGCCCGGATGTAATGAATTAACCGTGATATCTTTTTTTTTCAGGCGCTCTGCTAATTCCTGGGTGAAAAATACCGTAGCCAGCCTTGATGCACCGTAAGCCTTAATCCCGCTGTATCTTCTCTTTTTAAAATGAAGATCATCCAAATCAAGGTCAGCGGAAAAATGGGCATTAGAACTCAGATTAATGATACGGGCATCCGGTGTTTTTTCCAGTATCGGCAGAAGTTCATAGGTCAATAGAAAATATCCTAAATGATTGACACCTATGGTCAGCTCAAAACCCTCTTCCGTCTCTTCCCTTTTCATACAAAATACACCGGCATTATTGATAAGCACATTCAGTTGCTGATATCTTGCCTTAAATTCTTGCGTGAAATTTCCTACCGACTTTAGTGAGGCAAGATCTAATTTCATCACTTCTATATTCGGATTCTTACTTTCTGTTTGAATTATTTCACGTACAGGCTCTGCTTTTTCCAGGTTACGACAGGCCATAATGATGGTGGCACCTTTTTTGGCCAAAGCCCTGGTTGTTTCTTTACCAATACCTCTATTTGCACCGGTTATCAGGATTATCTTATCTTTCATTATGGTCTCCAAACATCATTCAGATTTAACTGGTTTTTAAAACAACTTCCGGGAATAAAATCTTTATTCTTGAGAAATACATTTTATAGGTCAATATATATTTCATCCTTTTGAATTTTTATCTCGTATTTCTTTAAATCATGCGTTTTTACATTGGCCATGATTGAACCTGCTTTGATGAATTTCGGAATAGATATTTTAGGGTCACTGACTTTTTTCCCGCTGCGAATATTAAATCTGGCTTGATGAAGTGGGCATACGATTTCATCGCCCTCTAATCTTCCTAAGTGGAGAGGCGAATTCATATGTGGACAACGGTCTTCAAAGGTAAAAAATTCTCCGCCAAGGTTTACAATAGTAATTTCACTTTCCTTAACGTCATACTTCTTCATTTCTCCAGCAGCAATTTCATTTTTTAGTCCAACTTTTATTAATGACATAAAAACCTCTTTTATTATCTTCCTTTAAAGAGTTAATAAAATATTGAATGAATAAAAGACTCCTTTGATAATATCCCTTTTTATCAATTATGGTCGCCTCCCTGATAAATCCACATGGATTGGGTTGAGCCTGCTTTTTCAAAACCACATTTCCTATAAAAATCAATAGCTCTTCCATCTGCTGTCAGCATTTGCTGATGGAAATTCTCATACTTTTTTTGAAACCTGTCTACAATCATTCTACCGATACCTTTTCCCTGGTAATCAGGATGTACCAAAAGATGCGGATAATAGACAACCAGATAACCATCCGATATGGCGTTTCCCAGACCAACCAACCTATTCCCATCCCAGGCAGTAATTAGGCTATCTGAATTCATTAAAGCTTTATATAATAAATCAGGTTTTTCCGCAGACGACCATTTATTTGCCTGGTATAATTCAATAATCTTTTCTTTATTAACTTCTTTTGTCTCTTTAATCTCAATATCCATAACTCCCACTCCTTTTGAAAATAAGGTTAGTAAAATAAATTCACTTTACACTACAAAATTCTCTCCATCTGAAGTTTGTTCGAACTTCTGGCTTAAATATATCACACTATTTATCTGTTGTATTATCTATAAAGGGTAAAAAATCAGCAAAAATAGTTGAATGCAATAGATATTTTTTCCGGTATTTTTCTGCCATTTTTAAAAGATAGTTCAGTTTTTTTATAGAATCCGGATAGATTAATATTTATTAAAATTCATTATACTAATAATATAGTCATGGTTGCTATTAAAAAAATTATTACTACTAAAGCATAATAAAGAAGGCCAATGCGACCGTAAGTTAGCTTTCCTTCTTTTTCTATTACTTTAAAATCCATCCATGATTTTGTATAAGTATGTGTTTTGATCCTGTAAATAAAATGAATCGTTACCCCAAGAATTAAAATAATTGAAAACCAAATAATTGTTTTTAATATTCCGGAAATATAAAAAATGATTATTAAACTTCCCAAAAGCACAAATATTTTTGTGATTTTCCACCAAGCAGGTTGCAGAGTATGTTCTTTAATAAAATTGATATCTTTTTTTATTTCTTCAATAATCATTATCATGGCTCCTTTAAATCTTTAAGCCTATATTATATTTTATCATAAACTAACATTTTTTTCTTTTGGTCATTTTTTAAGCAAGGTATCCCCCTTTTATTGCCAATCGAACCACCCCCTGATAAAAATTTACAATTATAAATAATTATAAATTAAACATATTATTCATTATCAGATATGCGGGAAAGAATAATTTCACAATATTATAATCATTATTTATTAAATAATGTAAGCATAAGGAGGTAATCTATGAAAGGCGAAACGAAAGAACAACGCTTTAAGCGGGTAGCTGAAAGAAGGGCCAGAAGGGTTCTGGACAGTTTTCGGAGCTTGTCTCAATGCTCCAATAAACGAATGTACAATTGGGACGAAAAACAGTTAAAGAAAATGTGGGATGCCATTAACCATGCATTTAAGACCTGTCAGGATAGTTATAAAAACGCAGAACCCGAAGAATTTATGTTATAAAATCATGGAGGATTATAAAATCATGGGAATGCTTTTATATAAAAAAGTGCCTTATTCTATTGCGGAAAGGAATTATAAAATTAAGGTGCTTTATGATAACAATACCATAAATATCGTCGCTTTTGAAAATCATTATCCCGCCAATGGATTTAGGCATCAAATAAAAATTTCTAAAAATCTTGAGATGAAAGAAATATTACAACAAAAGGTCATTGACGAAGTCATTGAAATATGTAAAAGGGATATCTCGGAAAAAAGATGGGAAAGATTCAACCAGTAAATACATGACGTCAGACCAGACTTCTCCAATCATCCAATGATTAAGATTTTTCTTTTTTATGAAATACCTCTATGGCCCATTTGCCTGACAAGGCAGAAGGAGGTAGCCCACCACCCGGAAAAAGCCACTGCCCGGCCAGTATGAAATTATCAAGTCCTTTAATAATCGGACTTATTATTTTATTCGTATTACTTTTTGTTGGCATAAAACCTTCATAGGCTGCCCGATATACCCCGGTGTATTCTATATCTGTTAAAGGAGTTGCTACATCTACCACCTCAATATCATCTTTTATACCGGGATAAGCTTTTTCGAGCAAAGTGATGGCGTCTTCTTTTATTTTTTCTTTTTCTTTTTCATAAGCATTATCTTTCAGATGTTCCCATATCTCATAAGGGCTTTGAAATTTAAGAACAATGGTCGTTTTCCCTTCAGGCGCCATATCCGGATCATAGCTGTAGTTTGATATTGAATAAGAATCAATTTCTGTAGCTCCTATTTTAGCCGGAACCAGATAGTTGTTCATCATCTGTTTTTCCTTGATCTCTTTTTTAATACCGAATGAAACCTGTACCAGGGGTTTGAAAAGTGGCCAATTTTCAAAGGCATTCTTTATATCCTCAGGAATATATTTACCATCAAGCATATGGTAAATAACCGTATGTAAATCACAGGCAGCGATAACATAATCAGACTTATGGATAGTGCCATCATCTAGCTTTACACCAACAGATTTTCCATCTTCGATGAGTATCTTCTTAACCTTTTTCCCAGCTGACAGTGTACCAC
>JBAUBA010000150.1:0-1546 GCA_049676265.1 Atribacterota bacterium | reverse complement strand
CATATCCGGAGTATGATTATTGGCTAGTGAAAATAAATTGAAATGACTCCAGGAAGCCCCTTTAATTACTTCCGGGTTAAAAGCAAACTTTAAAGAATTATCTGGAAATTCCGGGGGATTTTCTACTACAGGACCTTCTAAATTTGCAAAAACAATATCTATTCCTCTTAAGAAGTGGCTGATTTTTTGAAAAGGATAATAAATACTGTTTTGCTCTATTAAATCTTCTACCCCTCTATCTAACATAGTATCTCCTACTAATAGAACAGTTTTTACTTTCTGGTTAAAAGTTCCCTCAATTTTATTTTCTCCAAAGACTACACTAAAATAAGAAGTAGTTTCTTCTAATTCTAAATTTAAAAAATCAACAGAATTTTTATGAGCGATAATGCGAGGGACTTCTTTCTGCCGTAATTTAGCAAAAAGTCTGGCTGCATACAGGGCTTGCCAGCAGTCAACTTCTATGTTTTTAAAATTTTCTTCCTCAAAATTTAATAAAACCCGGATACTTTTTGTATCATGAAAATCAGCTGCCCGGGAAGGAAGATAGTGGGAGAAATCTACGCTAGCAACAATAATAGTATTGAGAAGGGTATTTTCATCAATTATTTTTACCAATTGTTCTACTTGTTCTTTAGTAATATCAGCAGGTATCAGGATGGGCAAAATATTAGTTTCAGGGAAATATTTTTTAATATAAGGAATTAGATTAGTAATTCCGTGGTCATAAACGATAGCAGAACTGTTCAGTGCTATTTTATTTTCATCGGCTAACTTCTTTCCCAGAAGGGAATCAATTTTTATATTTTCAAATTCTTTTTTTCTCAAACCTGATTTCCAATCAAGAGTAATAAATGCATTATTATCATTAAGAAGTTCGCTTTGAAAATGGTCCGGGCTTAATATGACTATTGTTTCGGGTTTTCCCTGGGAGGAAATATAACTAAAAAAATCCTCAATTATATCCTTGGCTAATAGATGATGGGGCACTACTCCGGAGACGATATCTTGTTTATTACCCGAGTCAGATGCTAAAATTTCTAATGTGTTGATAAAGTGTAATATCAAAACAATACTGAGAAAAATAATCAGAATAGAGAAAAGCGAAATATAATTCTTTCTGGTATTGAATTTAAAAATGTTCATAACATTATATCCATCTAAAATATTATTTTTCTAGAATAATTTATACTGAGAAATCCAAAAAGATATGCCAGTATAGCTAATGTAGCCACTACTTTAAATCCAAAGAAGAGAGCAATTATCACTGCAGAGACAGAAGCAATAATTGAGCAGAAACTATTAGTGGCCCATAGCCAGGGGATAAGTTCTTTCCCCTTTCCTTTGTCTAAAAAACTGACCAGTCTTATCCCTAAGGGGAAGGGCATCCCCATTAAAAATCCTAAAGGAAAAATTAGTCCTATAGTAATAAATATTCTTACCAACAAACTATATTTCAAAGTAGTATTAAAAATTTGAGGTAGAATAATTTGATATAGTAATAAGATTACACACAGGGAAAGTATAACAATTTTCAAACTTTCAA
>JBAUBA010000149.1:0-1591 GCA_049676265.1 Atribacterota bacterium | reverse complement strand
TAGATTCCTGTTTAGTGTTGGCACCTCAGGCCGATGGGGCAGTTATTACCACTATCGAGGGCATAGAAAACGACGGACATTTAGATCCAATTCAAGAAGCTTTTATAGAGACCGGAGCGGTTCAATGTGGTTTTTGTATCCCGGGAATGATATTGGCTGCTAAAAAAATATTGGAGAAAAATCTTCATCCCGGCGAAAAAGAGATAAAGCAGGGTATTTCAGGTAATATTTGCCGTTGTACAGGTTATCAAAAAATATTTGATGCTATTAAATTAGCCGGAGAAAAATTATCAGTTTTAGATAGCAGAAAGGTCGAGAAAAATGAGTAAAAGATACGTGGGTCAAAATATCTATAAAGTAGATGCTCGAGACAAAGTAACCGGTAAAGCGCAATATTCCGATGATATCTACTTTGATGATATGTTATATCTTAAAATAAAAAGAGCGGTTCATCCTCATGCTTATCTTCGCAAACTAGATATAGAAAAAGCGAAAAAATTACCGGGAGTAGTAAAAATTATTACTGCTGCCGATGTTCCACATGTAAAAAATTTTGGATTGATTATAAAAGATCAGCCGGTACTGATAGGTATTGGGGAAAAAATGCGTTATATGGGAGATGCCCTGGCTATTGTTATTGCCAAAAGCAAAGAGGTGGCTTCTATGGCGGAAAAATTGATAGAAGCGGAAGTAGAAGAATTGGAGATTATTTCCAATCCTCTTAGGGCAATGGAAGATGACGCTCCTTTAATCCATAAGGAGGGAAATATTTTATCCACACATTTTTTAGAAAAAGGGGATATAAAAAAAGGTTTTGCCCGTGCTGATTTGATTGAAGAAAATGAATATAGAACCACTTTTGTTGACCAATTGCCTCTCCAGGTTAGTGCAGGGGTATGCCGATATGATGAAAGCAGCGGAATCCTGGAGTTTCAAGCAGCCACGCAATGGCTTCATGATACGCAAGCAGATATTGCCCAATCGATTGGTTTCCCCAAAGACAAGATTAGAATGATTCAACCCGTGATTGGTGGTGCATTTGGGAAAAAAGAAGATATATCGGTTCATATCCATCTGGCTTTAGCAGCAATTGTAACTAAAAGGCCGGTAAAATTAACTTATACCAGAGAGGAATCGATGATTGTCCAATCCAAAAGACATCCCTTTATCATTCGCATAAAGAATGGTGTGACCAATCGAGGGTTTTTAACCGCCTGTCAGGTTGAAGTTATCGGCGATACCGGTGCTTATGCTTCCAGTGGATTGGCAGTCATTCATAAAGGGATGTATCACTGCACCGGGCCTTATAATGTAGATCATGTGCAAGGTGTTGGCCGAGCTGTTTACACTAATAATACTTATTGCGGTGCCATGCGTGGTTTTGGAACTGCCCAGCTGGCATTTGCTTATGAATCTCAGATGGCTATATTAGCTGATAAGTTAGGGATTGACCCGGTTAAATTTCGCTTGCAAAATGCCTATGACATTGGCTCAAAAACACCCAACGGGCAAAAATTAACCCGTAGCGTTGGCGTAAAAAAAACGATTGAAGAAGCGGCAATGATGGCAGGCTGGAAGGGAGGCGTAAGAT
>JBAUBA010000148.1:0-2425 GCA_049676265.1 Atribacterota bacterium | reverse complement strand
ACATCAGCCACTAAAACCGTTTTGTAAACGGAAGGGTCTGCATTTCCTCCGGAAATAGTTTCAATCAGGTTTTCAGAAATACTGCCAAAACTTTCGATAAAATTATATTCTCCCTCATCCAAAGGCTTATTTTCCAATTCTTTTATGGAAATTGTCTTCAATCTTTCCAGGATTTCCGCTAATCTGTCCAATCCAATGCTAACATCTAATTTTTCGGATGTTTCCGGAGAAAGCAAGTTTTCTATACCCTGATTGGTCATTTTGGTTAAAGCTAAAAGTCGGCTATAAAATTCTGGTATTGGTTCTACGTAGCCTACTACCGGAGGCTGGAACATTCCTCCTTTTTCTGCCATGGTATAGCTTTGCTTAACGTATAAAATAGTATCATGTCTTAACTGAGTCCAGGAAGCTAAAGCCGTATTTAATTCTTTATCCTGCCAGAATTTAGTTTGCATAAATAAGGGATATCCTATGTCCCCATATGCGTTTTCACTCCATAAAGATTTTAAAACATAAAGCCAGTTTATATATAGAGTTTTATACCAATCATAGGGAGCAAGGGCATCTATTTCTTTCTTTAATTCCAAAAATTTCTTTTCATAATCGGAATATTGGGTGTCCCCTAATTCTTCTAATATTTCCATTGCTCTTTGTGAACCCAATAAAGCCATTAAATCCAATCCTCTGGGAAATCCTTTGACTTCTCTTTCTGCCGGTGGAGGACAGGAATTCACTTCAGTCTTCACCCAGCTGAAAGGACGATTTTTTCTGAATTCTTCATACTCATCATCCCAGGCGAAGGTAAAGGGTTTTTTATCGGTAGGCAGGGGAGGTCTTGCTCCCATGTATTCACCGCTGTAAGGTGAAACCATTTCTGAAAAAAGCCAGGAATCCAGAGTAAATCTCTGTCCCATTAACCTGAATCCTTTGGTTTTATTCAAAAGTCCTTTGGCCTGTTCTTTTAAGGCTTGAATTTCTTCTTCAGAAAGAGGAGGACAGGGCATCAATAATTCACACTCTCCTAATCCGCCATAAATCTTGGGATTATTGGGAAAATTTATTAGAGCTTCCTTGAGATCCGGATAGTTTTTTTCCAATTCTTGAGAGTTAAAATCTTCCAGTGCAAATTCCTTTAAGATTTCACTATACTCACAAGGTCCTAAATCATCAGAAAAGCCGACCAGGAAGGAGGTAATGGCATAGATTCTATTCCATCTATTTTGAATGCCTTCACTTTGAGAGAAGTAACTAGTCAGTAAAAAAGCCTGCAAGGTCTGAATTCTGGCATCATAATCAGAAACAATCCCTTCAATGTTTCCGGAACAAATAGATTCCCCCGGAGACAGTGCAGGACTTCCCTGAATCAAAGCTGTCATTCTGCCATACCACATGAAAGCTTGGAAATAATTCTTTAGTTTTTCGGATTTGGTATAATGTCCGCGAGGCACATACTGTGAATAATCCTCACGATAAACAAATAAAGGGGAATTTTCCCAACCCTTGTGTTTTTCAATTAATTCAATTTCTTTTTTGACGATTTCACTGACTTCATTGGGAATATAAAAACGATATTCATCACCTTCTTCTACGCTAAAATAATTATAGCTATCGAGCTCACCAAAAAGTTCTTTCATTCTACTGATCATCATGCCGCAAGTTTCAGCATCCGTCCCGGGCTGGCAATATTCTTCCCGTAAAATGTCATCATTCACAATCTGTTCATCTTTCGGTCTCAACAGCTCTAAGGCAATAGAGAGATAGGCTGCATTTCTCTTAGCTGCTTCTTTAATATCACCCTGACCCTCATCATATTCTTTTAGGGATGCATCTAACATTTCCAAACTTATATTCCAAATATCTCCAAAAAACTGGTCTTTTTCTAATTTCATTAAAATGGTTTCAAAAAAGATGTGGTAATAATGGAGCATAGAATCAGTAGTGATAAATATGGGTAAATCTTTATCTTTTAAAACTTCATAGTAAGCGACAAAATCATCTAGAGGTGAACTTTCCTGAGATGAAAATCTAAGATGAAGTTTGGTATCTGCAATGTCCGGAGGAGTAGAAATGACCGCAAATCCATTCTTTTGTAATAAAGAGAAGCTTTCAGGAGAAAGTTGAAGCTTATTGGAAAAATCTTGATAATTGCTGATATTTTCTACTCTTAAAGGCAGGGAATAAGTCGGAATGCAGGGCGTGACTTCTACTTTCTCTTTCAGTATATCATCCGGTCTGATTAATTGTTTGTCCAAAATAACTTCACCAAAGGCATTACCGGTAACAATCAGGAAACTGAGAGAAATTAAAAAAACTAAAATGATTTTAGAAAAATTAAAACTATTTTGGTTTTTTATTTTTCTTTTTGTATTTTTAGAATTTAATTTACAAAATAAATTTAACATAATCACCGCCACCTTTCAATTTT
>JBAUBA010000147.1:0-2190 GCA_049676265.1 Atribacterota bacterium | reverse complement strand
ACCCATAAGGACCCCTGGTTAAAGTCGGACAGCTTGCCGGTTCAACATTTATTATTCTTAAATCAGGTTTTCGTCCTTCAATCTTATCTTTCACAAATGGTAAGAAAAGACCGGCAAAGTTTGATCCACCTCCCACACAACCAATAATAATATCAGGATATTCACCAATCTGCTCCATAACTTTTTTTGTTTCCAACCCGATGATAGTCTGGTGTAACAAAACATGATTCAATACACTTCCCAGTGAATAATGGGTATCATCACGACCGACCGCCTCTTCTACTGCCTCACTGATGGCCAGACCAAGACTCCCCGGACAATCAGGATCTTTAGCCAACATATCCCTTCCGGCTTGAGTATCAGTAGAAGGACTGGGAATACAATTTCCTCCCCAGGTCTCCATCATTACCCGGCGATAAGGTTTTTGCATATAACTAATTTTGACCATATATACTTTAATCTCCAAACCAAAACAAGCACCGGCAAAAGATAAGGCACTGCCCCATTGTCCTGCTCCCGTTTCTGTAGTAATCCGATTAATCCCTTCTTTTTTATTATAGTAAGCCTGGGCGACTGCCGTATTGGGCTTATGACTCCCGGGAGGACTGGTTCCTTCATACTTATAGTAAATTTTAGCAGGAGTATCCAGTGCTTTCTCCAATCTCAAGGCACGATAAAGAGTAGTCGGTCTCCATATTCGATAAATATCCTGCACTTCTTCTGGAATTTCGATATACCTCTCGGTACTCATTTCCTGTTTTATTAACTCCATAGGAAATAAGGGAGCAAGGTCATCAGGTCCGATAGGCTTGCCTGTTGCCGGATGTAAAGGAGGTGGGAGCGGCTCTGGCAAATCGGCTAAAATATTATACCAGGAAGTAGGCATTTCTTTTTCATCAAGAATAAATTTAACTCTTTTCATTTTATATTACTCCTTTCAAATTATAAAATTTAATTTTAACTAAATTATCTTTTTTTGCTTTTTTATAAATATATCTTGCCCCCTGAGGGGCCAATTGTAAAATAAAAATATAAACATACCTAACCTCCTCTCTCTTCGTATCTCTTACATTAGCGCACAGCGTTTAGCGTATAGTTAAGAAAATAAGAACAAAATACTGAAAACCGAGAATCGGAAATAAAAAAGCCCTCTGTCCCAATTTATTCTAATAATAGGGACGGAGAGCTATTTTTTCCGCGGTGCCACCCTGATTGAATCTAACAGATTAATATAATTTAATATTAAAATTATTATCTATTAAACCCCTCTTGATTAAGTGTACGGGCATATAAACAAAAAAACCTTTCATCTCCAAGAGACGAAAGGTTAATTCCGTGGTGCCACTCTAATAGGATTTTCACTTTAAAAAATATAAAAATCCTACTCTTTAAGAGTACGGGCAATATAAATTAATTATACACCGATACGCTTTTCCTTTTCACGGGGGAAAAGTCCGTCAAAACTTACTCGGGCTATTTACGTCCTTTCAGCTTGAAGCTTGTGGGTCCATTTCACAAATCCTTTAAAATTTTTGCCGATTCTCACCATAAACGACTCTCTGTAAAATTTTGTAATCTGCTACTTCTCCCACGCCTTGCTTTTAACTATTTATTATTTTTAGTAATTATAACATGGATGTCAAGTTTAATTAAAAAATACTCGTAAATTTATTCGTATATAGTGTGTCGTATATCGTATATCGTATATCGTATATTAGCGTACAGCGTTTAGCGTAGAGCGTATAGTTAAGAAAAGAAGAACAAAATACAGAAACCGAGAATCAAAGTAAATTCGTATTGCGTATTGTGTTTAGTCAGTTATTAGGCCTAGGGAAACAAAGGTGCCTGGCACCTTTGTTTCCCTATAATATTTTTCTTTTCTTATTAAACATGATTATAGTACCGATTACCCCAATCAAAAAACCTATAGGACAGGCAAAGATAGCAATAAGAAAAAATATCACTTCAAAGGCTTTCATCAGATAACTTAATATGGTTATATAACCGGTAATCTGCTCTAAACCATAAAAGATATTGTGCAGCAAGACAAAAACAAAAAATCCGGCAGCAGAAGCCCCAGTTAACATTAAAAACTTTTTAAGCTTCCCCTCTACTTTTTGTACCAAAGTTAGACCAATTAACACACTACTAAATAAAAGCAAAATAGCTGAGGAAATTATCATAAAAGTA
>JBAUBA010000146.1:0-1932 GCA_049676265.1 Atribacterota bacterium | reverse complement strand
TTTGACCGTAAAGCAAAATTAGTTGCCGGATGTTTTTCCAGAAGTTATGACAATACTTTATCTACGGGGAAAAAACTGGGCTTGAATTCCGGGCGACTTTATAAAAATTATAGGGAAATGGCCGAGAAAGAGGGGGCAAAAGAGGATAAAATTGATTTTGTTATCATTGTAACCCCCAATAATTCACATTTTGAGATAGCCAGAGCTTTTTTAGAAAAAGGTATTCATGTTGTTTGCGATAAGCCTTTGACCTTGAAAGTCGAAGAGGCTGAAGAATTAACAAATTTAGCCAGAAAAAGAGATTTACTTTGTTGCGTGACTTATACCAATTCCGGTTATCCCATGGTAAAACATGCTCGGGAATTGATTAGCAGGGGTGAGATTGGGAAGATTCGGATGGTAATGGGAGAATATCTCCAGGAATGGCTGGCTATGCCTGTAGAGAAAGAGGGAGGAAACAAGCAGGCATCCTGGCGCACTGACCCTAAATATTCCGGAAAGTCTAATTGTGTAGCGGATATTGGAAGCCATATAGAAAATACTGTCTCTTATATAACCGGATTGGAAATCGATTCTCTTTGCGCCAATTTGGATATTTTTGTTGAGGGAAGAGCACTCGATGACAATGCAGAAATTTTAATTAAATATATCAGTGGGGCTCGGGGAATTTACTGGTGTTCACAGGTGGCTATTGGGTATAGTAATGGTTTAATAATCCGTGTTTTGGGAGAAAAAGGATCTGTGGAATGGGAGCAAGAAAAACCTGATTATTTGAAAGTTGCTTTTTATGGTCGGCCAGTTCAGATTTTATCTCGGGGAAGGAATAATTTATATCCTCTGGCTTTGAGAGTCTCTCGACTCCCCGGAGGGCATCCCCAGGGTGTATATGAGGCTTTTGCCAATATTTATTCTAATTTTTCCGATGCCTTGCTGGCCAAAAAGACAGGAAACCCTTATCAGTATCAGAAGGAAGTTGATTTTCCTACCTTTGAAGATGGTACAAGAGGTGTTAAGTTCATTAATCTATGTGTGGAAAGCTCACAAAGAGGAGCTTGTTGGGTATCAGCACAAGATGATTTAACTAATAAAAGAGAGACTTTGTTCCGTGATACGAAATAATTTATTAAAAATAAACCTTTTAACAAACAAATAATTTGCTTTGATAGTTTTAATTGATTAAAATAATAAAAAACTTATTTTTAATTATTTGAAAGAACAGGAGGTAGACATAGTGAATAAAGCAAAAGTTTATTTTACAGATTTAAGGGCAAAACCAGGAAAGAACTTGCTGGATAAATTAAAAAGATTGGTTTTAGAAGCCGGGATTAAAGAGATTGATTTTAAGGATAAGTTCACAGCCCTAAAAATTCATTTTGGGGAACCGGGAAATCTTTCCTATCTTCGACCTAATTATGCGGCTTGTATCGTAAAATTGATAAAAGAATTAGGCGGCAAACCATTTTTAACTGATGCCAATACTCTTTATCATGGCAAGAGAGCTAATGCCGTGGACCACTTAAATACGGCTATGGAGAATGGATTTAATCGGATTGCCGTAGGATGTGATGTGATGATTGCCGATGGCTTGAAGGGAACTGAATATCGGGAGATTCCCATTAACCAAAAACATTGTAAAGCACCCAGGATAGCTGCAGCCATTGCCGATGCCGATATTATTATTTCTCTGACTCATTTTAAAGGTCATGAAATGACCGGTTTCGGAGGTGCCCTGAAAAATTTAGGGATGGGCAGCGGTTCCCGGGCTGGCAAAATGGAGATGCATTCTAATTCTAAACCCAAGATCGTTCTTAAAAATTGTATCGGTTGCGGCCAGTGTATTAAAAACTGTTCCCAGGTAGCTATTCATTTTAATGAAAATAAGAAAGCGGAAATTGATTATCAAAAATGTATCGGCTGCGGCCAGTGTGTAGC
>JBAUBA010000145.1:0-6877 GCA_049676265.1 Atribacterota bacterium | reverse complement strand
CTTCCTAAGAAATTAGGAGATAATTCTTTTAGTAAACTCTGTATGGGTTTTCCTAAAGATTAGGAGTTGCCCCGTCGGTGCTTTTTAGTATAAAGCTCTCCAGAGTTCTGTCCGGTAACAGTCCTTTTGCCTGAAAGTTCGGATACTTTTAGTATCTTGCCTCTTCGGCCCCTTTTCTTTTTTTATAAAAAAGAAAAGGTCTCTTCTGTTACCTTCATACAGGTTACGATATTAAATTTATTCAAAGTTATAGAAATATAAATAATTTATTTAAGTGAAATTTTTCACGTGTTATATATCAAGCATACGACATAACTTTTTAAAATCCTTCTTTTTTAGGAAAATAATTAATTAATAGGGGGACACACTTTACTTTTCGCCAAGCATAAGTGCGGGAATACAAAAGAAGAATGTCCCCCTTTTATTCTTAAGTTTTAAAAATCCTTCTTTTTATCAAAAATATTTACATAGGGATACGTCCTATTTTTTCTATAGTTTAATTTTCTCTTTCACGAGTTCTTTCTTTAGGTCGTCTATCTATGATAATACCTAAAACCTTAACCATCTGGTTAAGAAACTCCTCAGATTTTATAGGTTGTCTGCTAAAAGTGACCAAATTATTGACCTGGCACCCCTTTCCTATTTTTCTAATTTAAAAGTATAATATTAATTATCTAAGAAAATGGGAGGTGTTTATTTATTTAGATATGACAAACGAAACATCCCTTTGTCTTTTATAAACTTCCATAATCGTTTTCATCATGAAGTCATTCTTTTTTTTATTTTGTGAACTTGTGAAGCTTGAACACCTTTTCCTTCTTTCCTGCTTCCTTCTATCCAGGAAGTTTTTATGTAAACTTCTACACCTGTACCTATAACAACTTCACCTAAAAGATTTGGATCATAAGTGATAACTACATCTCCATTTATCCTAATATTATTTGCAAACAATGCACCACCTGCAATATCAACTGTACCACCCAAGACAATATCTTGATCACTTTGTATTATACCTTCTACTAATACTGTTCCCCGAAGGACGATATCTCCCTTAGCTATCAGTGCCAGTGGATTTGTATAATTTTCACTCCTCGTATGAGTAATTTCTGCATTACCAAAAGATTTAATTTCACCAGTAGCCAAGATAGCACCGTCAGAAATAATCAATTTTACGTTAGCCGGGATTTCTACATCTCCATCTATAAAATGTATTCCGGATATCGTCTCATCAACATTAAATATTTTTGTAGTATCATCTCCATAATAAATTCCATCTAGCTCGCCTTTTGAAATCATTTCTTCGTACCATTCAAAATCTACTTTTGGACAATCTTCATTTCCACCTATAGTTTGTTCTCCATTAACTGTAGGCAATTTAGCACTACCATCTATATCTCCATTAGCATGTATATTACCATTAACAGTAAGATTTTTAATTAGTGTGATAATAGAATCAGTAAAAATTGCATAGTTGTAAGATAAACTAGACAATGGAGATATTCCAATCTTTGCAGTTACAACTACTGTACGTTTTCCCGAGGAGTATTTACCTTTTTTTACAGTTCCCACAGAAGTTATTTTAATCTTATCAGTTTCATGAGTTGGGGGAGTAGCGGTAGGATTATAAACACCAATATCTTTAATGGTAAATTGGTAATATTCTGTATTTGAAGCCGGATTAAGAGGATAATCAACGGGACGCCAAGTAAATTTACTCTCCCCTCCGTACTCTACTGCTGTATTTAAATACCATAAAGCCATATCGATACCTGTTTCAGCTAAATAAAAAGCTCTAGTCGATTCTTTTTGTAGAGTAGATAGTCTTATATCATTACCGGTCATAGTTAGTAAGGCGATTACAAATGTTATTAAGATAGAAGCAAATATACAAACTGTTAACAAGGCGTATCCTTTTTGATTTTTTAGGTTGTATTTTTTTATCATATGCCTTTACCTTGTACCATACTTTATATAATATGTAAATATAGATTTTATCTTATTTTAAAAAGGATATGCACCAATTATACAATCTAAATATTCCTTATCATCTATTGTTTTGTCCCAATTTGCAGAACCATATCTTTCAAATATTATATGATTGCTAGCATTTAATCCAGCAAATAAGAAGTCTCCGTCTATACTTGATATGCATAATGGGTTAGTTATGTTGGTCAACCCAAATGATGTTTCGTTTTCCTCTAATGTTTTTAATATCTTAAAGTCATTTCCTTTCTTTTCTATTCCCACAATATATTCTCCAGCTACCGCTAATTCGCTAAGATTATAATTATAGGTTAAACCATGTAATGCAACAATACCACCAGTTTCAAATGACCGTTTTTCTATCGTTTGATTAGTATGATTATGAATATAAATAAATGTATTGTATTCATTTGAATCCGGATCTATTGCAAAACCATAATATACCTCATCTTCTTTTAAGTTTAGTATATCTTCAAGGATTAATGAATTTGGATTTAATTTTTTTATACAATATTCAGGTGCTTCCTCTGTTCCTAAATTTTGTGAAAAATAAATATATCCATCAGGCCCAATATTAATAGCATAATTTCCTGATGCAATTTCTGCACTTGTTCCGATTAAATCGCCTCTACTATTTTTCTTCTTAATATAATCACCATCGAGAATATATAAATTATTAATGTTATCTACGCAAAATTTTCCATAAACAGAACCTGGATCCCAATTGCCTTTATATAAACCGTTATCAGGATAGTAATAATTTAAAAATTTATTCAATCCATTTTTATATAATAGAAATATTTCTAAATCTTTATTTGCTACGACTGGAATATTCAAATATTCTTCAATCTCTTTTATTCCATCGAAAGCTGTAGCTTTTATTCTGGCTGTGCCAGTCCAATTTTTTGATATTAAATCTATTTCTGCTTTACCGTTAACTACATCCATAGTTAAACTACTTTCGTTGGTAGTAGCAAATACAACACCATTAGGATGGCCTGATTCAATGAAAAATGTAATAGTACCATCATAACCGGTTACGACATTAATACCGTCTTTTACAGTAACAGTTATAGTACAGGTACCCTCGCTTCCCCCACCTGATAAAATACTTTGAGGGTTAGCAACTAAATCGATATGATCTGCTCCGGAATAGAATCCTACATCAGTGCTCCCGGTTAAAGCGCCAGAAGATACATTAACCATTGCTGTTCCGGCAGTGACAGAGGAGTATAAGAAGATATCCGTAGCCACACCTTTACTATAATTTTCGTCAGAATTATATAAAGTAATACTTTTTCCGATATTTGAAAAAGTTCCTAAATTAGTCACAAATCTAATAGGTTCATCATAGCTGGTTACAGTAATATTACCATCTTCTGCAGAAGTTTTTATTTTTGCAGTTATAATTGAAATATTTCCGCCAATTTCGATACTTGATGGATCAGCAGAAACATCAATATGATGAGGAACCAAAGCAGGATTAATTGTTAAAATTAGTTCTCCTAAATCTAATATCCCTTCTTCATCTGTAGCAGTTATTTTTACTTTCCCTTCAGATGTTGCAATAAAATCAACTGTTTTTAAATAAGTATCTTCATTAAAACTAACGGAATAAGAAGATAAAGTACCTTCTCCGGGTGGATATTCAGGATCTTCTGTATATCCAATGACTGATAAAATGATAATACCCTTATAATTTACAAGAATCCCATATAAGTTTTTGGTAGTAACTCCAATAACAGCTGTTCCATTAACCGGTACATTGTTATTATGTGTAAATAGATCAATTTTCCCGCCTGTTACTACGGTTACATAGTCTGGGACTAATCCACTTGAGCTAGCCGTTACAGTAATTGTTCCGGGGGCACCATCAGAAGTTAGGGCTTTCGTCGCCTCACCATTTACTGCAGGTTTTGTAGTTGGTGAAGACAGAGCGCCTGGGCCTGAAAAGCTAAAAGTTATTTTATTTGTAGCACTTTCTACCAATGAATTACCAGCATCAAATATTTTTGCGGTAATTAATGATGTACTATTTGTACTTGGCGCCATAAAATATGTATCTGCTGTTAGGTTTATTCTTACTGCTTCTCCTGCATCAGTAATCTTAATGGTAAAGGAATCATCATTTAATCCGCTAGCTGAGGCTGTTATTTCAACTTCTCCTTTGCTAGATGCCGTAAAAGTAGTAGTTGAAATGCCTTTAATAGAACTAACAGTATGTGTATTGGAATTATTTTGAAGACTACCATAAGTATCACCAACTGAAATAGAAAAAGTAACTTCACCACTATAAGTTGTATCTGTATTCCCTTTTACATCTTTTACTACTGCCGTAATAGTAGATTTTCTTTCATCAACAATTTCAGGAGTATTAATGATGTTTTCAGTTAAAACATTATCAGGTTCGGCAATAAGCATTATTCTAGTTGCTATTCCTGCAGTTGTTTTTATAAAATAGACTGCCATATCGGTTTCTACTATTTTTTCATTCCCTTTTCTATCTTTCCAATATACATTAGTAGCAACTTTTTTCAAATTAGTTTCGGATTGAACAATTACCTCTCTCTCATATTTTGTTCCATCGATATAATTTCTGCTTTGAGTAATAATTTGATCAAAATCTTTATTTTTAATATCTTCCATTAATTCACGGGCATAGTTAGTAGCGATTGTTCTATCTCGGGAATCAGCCATTCCCATAAAACCTACGCTGTAAGCGTGGAATATTCCGGATACAACAAAAATAAGAATGGCTATTGCGATCATTAATTCGATTAGACTAAAGCCTTTTTTTGATAATTTTTTGCTTATTTTTAACATTAAAATTACCACCATAATTATTCATTATATATAGTATTGAATAAAAATAGTATGGAATATATAATAAAAATAAGACTTCCAGTCAATCAGTCAGACAGTCAAAAAAAGATAATATATATTATTGAGAGTATATAGTAAATTTCGGATTTTAGGAGGTCATGCAGTTTAACTTTTCCTCTTCTCCCTCAATTTTTTAATTAAAATGGGGACATTTCCTGTTTTTCCTATGATGTAGCTTTCCATTTTACATGGTATGGTGTAAATATTAGAATAACGGATAGTTTTTAGGAAACATCAACTAGGGTATAGTTATTGCAAAAGCAGAAGTATTGAAAGGGAATTAATCCTATTAGGACCATTTATTATAAATTATAGTGATATCTTATATGGCATGATGGTTTATAACAATCTAATATAATATTTAATTGGTTATAAAGTTAAACTTTATATTTAGTAAAGTAACCTCCTAAAAATTGTTATATTATTTTGTCTTACTTATATACTAAATCTATATATATGTCAAAAATATTTTTACTATTTACACCATTATAGAAATCACTGTTAAGATTGAAAAATTTTATGGGAACAGGTGTTACAATGTCACTTTCCCCCTTCTCTCTCATTTTTTTAATTAAAATAGGAATACATCTTATTTTTTTATAGCTTAGCTTTCTCTTTTACGAAGTCTTTCTTTGTGAAGTCTATTTATAATAATACCTAAAGCCTCAACTGCCCGGTTAGAAGCTCCTCATGTCCTATAGGTTGTCAAGTATAGGACAGCCAGTTACCCGACTACCTCCGCACAGATCCCAGCGTGCGGAATTACCGCACTGGACTCTTCAGAGATACTCGCTTCCGTAAAAGACACATTAATTTCAATGCAACACTTGGTATGGGTGGTTGGTTAGACCTTACCCAACAAGGACTTTCACCCTGCAAGAAATATAAAACTTCTTGGCGCTCGTCCGCCAAAAGTTACCGAATTAATGAGCTAGTACAACAGGTCCCATTTTCTTTAATGATTACATCTATTAATATAGATAACTAACAGGACATAATGACTATCCTAACAGATAAATAGATGATACATCGGACTCTTATGAATGCTTTCTTCTGTCAGTTCCACTTCTTCTTTCTTGGCCACTTCTGCGTTCGACACCTTTATAATTCGGATCACCTGATTCCCTACGGTCTATTCCCTTTCTTCGTTCTTTTCCAATACGGTGCTCTCTTTTTACCATAAGAAGTCACCTCCTTTTTATCGAGATTATCTATCCACTGGACATCACAGCCTATTTTTCCAAACTAAAAGAAGTGGATATTTTTGAAGTTTAGCATTTTCGCTACTTCTGTGTAGCGTCTGGGGTCAGTCTTCACAAGTTCACAAAAAAGTTATAATATCCCTTTTCATATTCTTTTTCGATTTTTTCAATACTTCTGCTCAGGGCCTATTATTTATAATGTTTCTTCATCTCTTTATTAAATGGTAAGGCAAGTAACTCATCTATAACTGCTTCTGCCTGCTCAAAAGATTTGGTCCTTGGATCTCTTATCAGTATTTCTTGAAGCATCATTTTATCACCGGATACGAATGCTTCCAATGCCCACTCCATCCTTAACATCCTTGGGGCGAGATACATATTCATTATCCGCTTTGGTATTGGAGGATTTATCTCTTCCGGATGAATGCCTTTCTTATTTACTATTAACGGTACTTCTACTACTACATCCTCGGGAATATCCGGGACGATGGGCCCTTTATTGGTAATATTTAGCACAAATCTTTCTTGATGCCCGTTAATCAATGCATCGATAAATTGAATATGTTGTTCTCCACTCTTAACCTCAGGGGGAAATTCTTTCAAAAGATTAATAGATTCATCTAAGGAAAACTTAAAATTTTTATCCGTTAATGCCTTCAAATAATTCTGATACCAGGCCCAGCCTAAGTCAGAATCTGCTCCTCCCCAGGGCTCTCCATACCACTTTTTCTTTGTCTCCGGATTGTAATGATATTTCCAGCTCCCATTCCTAACACTATCTCCTATGGGCATTCTTCCATAAAATTTGT
>JBAUBA010000144.1:0-2291 GCA_049676265.1 Atribacterota bacterium | reverse complement strand
GTGTAACCTTCGTTATCCGCTTTAATATTCTTTAGCATATCATCCGCAAAATTATTTTGGTAAGTTTTCAGGTCTTTATCCCACAGATAACGGCAAAACATTTCATTTTTTTGTTCAAATCTCCGATAAATATTCTCATCGATTTCATAATATTTTTTTTCCATTGCCGCTCCCTTCCTTCACTTTCTTCTTTAATTAGAAACCAATTCTCTGCATCATTTTTAACAATCAACAAATCTTCTTTATTCTACACAACCGGGTATAGATTTATTTTAATTTTCATTTTTCTTAGACCCACTCGGTAACATATTCTTTTAAATGTTTGGTCTGATTCAATTGTAGAAGACAATATCCTTTGTCTTTTTTATGAGAAAGAAGACTGTAAGAAGCGGTATCCAGATGAATCTTCCAAAAATAGGGTGAGGCAATATTCAGGCAGGCGGCGATAAGAGGTTTGAGTACCGCCCGATGGGAAACTACCGTCAAAACCTCTCCATTGTGCTGGGAAACTAAACTATCCAGACAGGCCTTGGTCCTTTTTTGCACATCATAAAGAGTCTCCATATCTTTCACTCGAAGTTCCTCCGGATTGTTTACCCAAATTTCCCATTCTTTAGGATACAGTCCGGCAATCTCTTTTTTAAAGCGCCCTTCCCAATTTCCTAATTCAATATTATTAAATTGTTCTTCTGCTTTAACTTCTATCCCGCATTCTTGGCCAATTGCCTCAGCGGTCTGCCTGGCTCGGGACAAAGGGCTGGTATAAATATGCTTAAGAGGAAAATTTTTAAGTTCTCGGGCTAAATCCCGGGCTTGGATAAGCCCTCTTTCGTTTAAGGGGAAATCTGTCCTCCCTCTAAACATCCCCTTAATATTCCCTTCACATTCTCCATGTCTTACTAAAATAATTAGCGTTCCTTTAAAATCCTTAAACATTCTTACCTCCTGCTCCTAACAAAAAGTAAACAAAGGTGCCAGGCACCTTTGTTTACTTTTTTCCTTTCCATTCTTTAAAAAATTGTTTTAAGTAAAGATTTAGAAAACGGTGTCTCCTTTTAGCCATCTTCCGACCCAAAGAGGTATACATCATATCTTTAAGTTTTAATAACTTTTCGTAAAAATGATTAATAGAGGGGGCTTCGGTAGTTTTATATTCTTCTTTGGTTATGAATTTGCTCGGTTTAATTGAGGGATCGTAAATTGGCCGATTAAAAAATCCTCCATAGGTAAAAGCCCGTGCGATACCAATTGCCCCCATGGCATCCAAACGGTCGGCATCAGTCACCGCCATTAATTCTTTGGAAATTGCTGAGGTAGCGGAATTCTTTTTACCTTTCCTCTTACCCTTATCGGGTAAAGTATGCATAAAAGAAATCTGAGAAGTAATTTCCACAATCTTATCGATAAGCGAAGGCGAAATCTCTAAAGAAGAAAGCCACTCCCTTACCTTCACTGCCCCGGCTTCTTCATCTCCCTGAAAAAACTTGTAATCACCGATATCATGTAAAAGAGCGGCCAGTTCCACGATAAAGATATCCGCACCTTCATGCAAGGCAATCCGTTTAGCCAAATTCCTTACCCGATAAATATGCCACCAGTCATGCCCGGTACTATCTTCACTTAAGGTTTCTTTTACAAAAATTTCAGTTTTTTTAATTATCTCTTGTTTATCCATATTTGCTACCAGGGGACGGTTCTCTGGCAGGTTTTTACACTATTAAAGAACCGTTTATTTTCCCATCTTATTTTATCTTAATTAACTATAATTAAATTATAATTCTGTGTGCCCAGACCTATCTTTTCCGCATAATTCAGGCCTATTTTCCAATCGGTATCAATATGAACATGGGTGAATTTATCTTCTCCGGAATGAAAATGCCTCTCTTCCAGAATACTTCCTTTGATCATAGGAGCTTTATTTACTAAATCAACACACGCTCTATCCAGGGCTACGGGGTCAAAGGATGCGGCCATTCCGATATCCGGCACTATGGCCATATCATTATAATTCCAGCAATCACAGTAAGGAGAGACATTCATAATAAAACTGATGTGAAAGTGAGGCTTGTTTTTTAATACTGCATAGGTATATTCTGCAATTTTTTCCTGGACATTTCCTCCTGAATCATAAGAGCCAGTTACAGCTGCACTGTATTGACATACCGCTACACACTGGCCGCAGCCGATACATTTTTGATAATCAATTTCCGCTTTCTTATTTTCATTAAAATGAATAGCTACCTGGGAACAGTTTTTAATACACTGGCCGCAACCGATACAATTTTTAAGAA
>JBAUBA010000143.1:0-3375 GCA_049676265.1 Atribacterota bacterium | reverse complement strand
ATAGGTTTGCGGATTTTTGTTTTACCGGAAGAGAAGAAAGAAGATGTTCTTTTTCAAATAAAGAAAGAGTTAAAATGCAATAATCTTTTCGAAGATAATAGAGGTTGGGAAAATTTAATTCAAAAGGTTAAAGAATATTATGCCGGTAAGAAAGTTGATTTTACAGATTACCAGTTGAACTTAGACAACTATGCGAATTTTAAGAAAGAAATTCTACAGACAGTTAAAAAAATTCCTTATGGTGAAATCCGGTCCTATAAAGAGGTAGCAGAAGCGGCCGGTTATCCTCGGGCTTACCGAGCAGTGGGAAGCACCATGAGAAATAATCCTTTACCATTGGTCGTCCCCTGTCATCGGGTTATAAAGAGTGACGGTAGTATAGGGGGATTTTCCGGTCAGAAAGATAATCCTTTAAAAAAGAAGATGATAGATTTGGAATCTGAAGGAAAATAAGGATTATTTAAATTAAAGCCATTTCTATATCTTCGTCCTCTTCATCAGCATAATAAGTAGCAAGCTTGGTTTGAATTTTAGATATCATCTCTTCCAGAAGATAGGTAGGGGCTAAATCATGTCGGACGACACTTTCATAAAAAATAAGTTTTATCAATTGGCCATGAGTTAGTCCTACTTTACTTGCCATAAAGGTCAGAGAGCCAGTTAGAGATAAAGCAGGCGTCCCGTTTACATCTATAACGTAAGTGTTTCCTGATTCATCTTCCATAAAGTCAATTCTGATAGCATCACTGGCTCCCACGGCATCAAAGGTCTTGATGGCCATTTGGGCAAGTTTTTTAAATCTTTCATCATCCCGATAGATTATTTCAAATTTTTCCCTCATTTTATATTCTTTCTTTTTAGTGGAAGTATATCTGATACCATGGTCTCTAGGGAAAGCAATAATGGGCAAGATATATTTTTTAGCTCTACTGCCTAGAACTCCAATAGTATACTCTCTTCCGGGTAAATATTTTTCGATGATTAATTTTTCAGGACCCAGTTCTTTTTTTAGACCGATAATCCTGTTTTTTAGCTCTTGAAGATTATGCACCACAGATTTAGGGGTAATACCTATGCTATCTCCTCCGCCAGCTGGTTTTATCATCAGGGGAAACTCTATTTTCTCTATCTGGGAGAGTAATTTTATTTTGTGAAATCGAAAGTGGGTATCAAATATAAAATAATTCGGAACTAAAATATTTTTTCCCCTGAGGTTGATATAAGTAAGGTTTTTATTGCGGCAGACTTCCATACTTTCAATACTGGAGAGGGCACAGGGAATATGGTATTTAGTTAACTGTTTACGGACCATGGCTGAACCATGCCCACTATAAAGGGTATGAGGGATATCTTTATATCCTTCTGCCAGGATAAAAGCTAGATCAATGGGTTGATGTTTGTTGATAAACTTGTTTAATTGTTCCGGTGAAAGCAGGTCTAAAGATAAAATATTATTGTTAGTCTCAATTAAAGCCTTGCGAATAGCGTCTACATCTTCAATAAGGATACATTCTCTAAAGAGCCCCTTACGTTCTCTCTGACTTACCTGGTTATAGACAAATAAAATATTTTTTATCATATATTCATATTCAACCTTTTTTGTTTTATTATAGCATATCAGCTGTATTTTTTTGAAAAACAGTAAGGTTAAACCAAATCTTTTAGCCATGTTTTTAGCAAATATTTAAATAATGATAAAAGGAGAATAGTACTTGTAATAACCAGTATGGTTGAATAACTCCATCCTTGAATTGTAATTCCTAAAGCAGTACCGGCGGCAGGGGGATGTTCGGTGTTAGTAATAACCATAGTGAAGATAGCTAATCCTACGGCGATTGCAGGAATAAGAATTTTAAACATTTCGTAAGAAAGAAAAAAATTGTTTTCGTTTTGTATGTGGGAATAGAGATAAAAACAAAGAATTCCAACAATGATGCCGAATATATGCCCTCCGATGACCCTCCTGGGTTGAGCAGTTTCATATTTGGGCATAGCGAAGATGATAAAAGTGGTAGCTCCCAAAGAAGCAACAATTGCGGTATTAGTAAATATATTTATAAAATAAAGAATAATGGTCAGAGCAATAGTAGCCAACAGACTTTGGAGTATGTAATTAGGAAAATACTTCTTCAATTTTCTATCAAATATTTGCATTTTTCTCCTCTTTTCATTAGCGTTTTGGGAATTTTTATGTACTCCAAATAGGCAATAGTCCAAAAAATTATTTTTTAATGATTTGCTTTGCCGGCTAATTCAGTAATTATTTTGGTCTCTCCGATTACAATTAGTAAATCGTCCTTTTTTATTATATCTTTTGCCCGGGGTGAGATATTAAAGCCATTATTTCTCTTTATAGCTAAAACGTTTATTCCATATTTATTCCGCAGATCAAGTTCACTTAAAGATTTATCTACGAATTCGGGCAAGGCTTTAATCTCCATAATATTATAATTAGGTTCCAGTTCTACATAATCTTTAATATTTGGGGTGATTAATCTTCGAGCGATTCTTGCCCCCATATCTCTTTCGGGAAATACAACTTTATCCACACCAATTTTTTTTAAAATCTTTGCATGGAGATTGTTTTGGGCTTTAGCGATAATATATTTTAGTCCCATTTCTTTTAACATCATAGTTACCAAGATGCTTGCTTCTAAATCAGTAGCGATGCTTACAATAGCGGCATCAAAATTTTTTACCCCTAATTCTTTTAAAACTCTTTCCTCGGTAATATCAGCCTGCACTGCCTGAGTTATCTCATCTTTTAAATCATTTACTCTTTCTTCATCATTATCTACTCCCAGGACTTCATGTCCTAATTCGACCAAAGTAGTTGCTACCGCAGAACCGAATCTTCCTAAACCAAGAACAATAAATTGTTTCATTCTAATTTACTCCTTTCATTCTTATAATACGAGTTGATAGTCGTTTTAATTAATAAATATAGATTATGTATCGCATAAAAAATTAGGTGGCTGGTTGCTTAGTTATCTAGTTAAGAAAACAAATTCAAGATAGAAAATTAATTTTTTGTTTATTGTTTTTAGACGAGATTGCCGCGCTCCTTATGGTCGCTCGCAATGACATTTTAAACTGGAGAAACGCCTATCCTACAGTTTTATCTTGTATCTTATATCTTACAACTGGCCAACTGGTAAACCGGGTAACTGGATAACTAATATTCTGTCCGCTAACGCTTTACGCTATTTTCTTCACGCGATACTCGATACGCAATACGCGATACGATTTTATCCTACCATAATTTTTTCTTCAGGATATCTGATCATTTCTGGTTCTCGTTTTTGAATCAATGATAGAGCAAGACTTAAAGGCCCAATTCTGCCGGTAAACATTGTGATAATAATTATAATTTTT
>JBAUBA010000142.1:0-2775 GCA_049676265.1 Atribacterota bacterium | reverse complement strand
AACAATATTGGAATTTTGAATATTAGTACTAACCGGCAAAGTTAAAGGATCAATATATATATCTTCTATAAGAATTCCTTCATTGGTAAGTTTCCTTATTAATACGTCAGCAATTATAAATCTCTCTTTTGAATCCTGAGGGATACCTCGTTCATCCATAGTAAGGGCTACCACCGAACACTTATATTTTTTAACTAAGGGTAAAATTAACTCCAGTTTTTCTTTCTCTGCCGTTACTGAATTAATCAAAGCTTTACCTTTATCCTTATCCCAATCATAAACCTCTAACCCCGCTTCTATAGCATCATGGTTAGGACTATCGATACATAAAGGAACATCCACTGCTTCTTGAACCGTCTTTACCAACCATCTCATATCTTCCGCTTCGCCCTTTCTAATTGTCCCAATATTTAAATCCAACATTTGAGCTCCACCTTCAACCTGTTTTTGGGCTAGCTCTTGAATAAACTCTTTTTTTTTGCCTTCTACCATAACTTTAATATCTTTTCGACTGGAATTTATCTTTTCTCCAATGATCAACATTTCAAATTATCCCCTTAAATTTTTAATAACTCTCTGGCCTTATCTACTGCCGAGGCAGCATCAGGAGCATATCCTTCTGCACCAATCTCATCAGCAAATTCCTGGGTAACCGGTGCCCCTCCCACCATTACTTTAATCTTACTTCTTAAGCTTGCTTTTTTTAAAATAGTTATTACATCCCTCATACCAATCATAGTAGTAGTCAGTAGAGCAGATATACCCAATATGTCAGGTTGATGCTCATGGAAGGCTTTTAAATATTTTTCAGGAGTCACATCTATCCCTAAATCTATAACTTCAAATCCTCCCCCTCTTAACATCATAGCCACCAAATTCTTGCCAATATCATGTAAATCGCCCTTTGCAGTACCGATTATTACCTTGCCTACAGCCTTTACTCCACTTTTAATCAATTCTGGTTGAAGTAACTCCATTCCTCCATACATTGCCCGAGAAGCTAATAGTACTTCAGGAAGAAAAATTTCATTATTCTTAAATTTTATTCCGACAACCTTCATCCCTTTAATCAAGCCCTGCTCTAAAATTTCCTTAGGTTCTTTCTTTTCTTGTAAAGCTCTAAGAGTAATTTCTTTTACCCTGGAAACATCACCTTGAAATAGAGCATCTGACAACTCCTTTAGATCTACCATAAATTATCTCCTTCTCTCATTAAATACCTTTTTATCGAGAAATTTCCTTAGATTTTTCTGTTGCTCGGCTAACTGCTTTAATAAGAGTTACCCTTATTCCTCCATCTTCTAATTCCATCAATCCATCTACTGTAACTCCCGCAGGAGTAGTGACAGCATCCTTTAGTAAAGCAGGATGCATTCCTGTTTTTAATACCATCTTTGATGCTCCCAATAAGGTTTGAGCGGTTAATTTTTTAGCCAATTCACGAGGCAGACCCATTCTTACTCCTCCTTCAGTTAGAGACTCAATAATTATATAAGTATAAGCCGGCCCACTGCCTGATAAGGCTGTAACTACATCCATTAATTCTTCCCGGTAAATAACCTCCACTAACCCTATTGCTCCAAAGATATCTATAGCCATCTGAATGTGATTTTCATCAATATACTTTCCCGGACAAAGAACAGTCATACCTTCATTAATTAAGGCGGGTGTATTGGGCATCGCCCTGACTACCGGGATATTCTTTTCCAAACATTCCTCTATGAATTGAGTACTGGTAGCCGCAGCAATGGATATTATTAACTGTTTTTCGGAAATTATGTCTTTAATATTAGAAAGTACTTTCTTCATCATCTGGGGCTTAATCGCAAGTATAATTATATCTTTCCCTAAAATCATTTCTTTATTATTAATATAAGTTTGAATGCCATATTTTTTGTTTATCTCTTGGGCATGTGCTTCCTGGGCAGTACTGCCGACTATATTTTCTTTCTTCACTAAATTATTTTTGATCATACCATTAAGAAGGGTTTCCCCTATTTTTCCCACTCCAATTATAGCAACTTTTTTATCTTTAAGCATAATATTTATATTTCCCCTTTCGATAAAAATTATTTAATTTTTACATTAAATAATTTATCAATTCTAAATCCAATAGTTGCCCAGTCTAATCCAATTATATCCCAAACTTCATCAGTTTACTAATCCATAAAATCTCATCCCAAGGCAAAAAAATACATAAAGGGGTTTTTACCATTTTTTTCTATTTTACTACAGTAAAATTAATATCTCCCCATAGACCCATCTTATCATCTTTTATTATTACTACACCCTTTACCCCTTTTACCTTTTGGGCATAAATCAATCCTTGCTCTACATCTTTTTGCGTTTTAACTATATTACCTACTGCCGTAGCAGCAGCATCAGCAAGCAAAACAGAATCAGAAATTACAGTAACTGCATCCGCTTTTCCAAAACTTAAAGAAGGACCTACCATGCCAGAAGACGTGCAAATCCCTATATAGTTCTCTTTTGCCTCTATCTTTAAAATAATTCTCTGGCTAAAAGGAGAACTCCCTGCAAATATACTCACTTTTCTCACCTTGTTACTCTTAATAAAAATATCCCCGCCATTTTCCACTATTACTTCAGAAGAATAATTTAAAAGTTCTTTTCCTGCGAATTCAGCTATTGCTCCTGCCACTGAAGCCATTGGTCCAACTCCACACAATGCTGTTGCCTGAATCATAGACTGGATTATCTCGGGAGCCTTTTTATCCTGGGCATAGGGCAAAAGAGTACTTTTAAATAAGGGGT
>JBAUBA010000141.1:0-4950 GCA_049676265.1 Atribacterota bacterium | reverse complement strand
CGGACATGTTAAAAGAGCTTTAAATTTAATTTGTAATAAGGCGATTGATATTGATTCGCTAATTACCGACGAATTTCCTCTTAGTGAAATATCTACTGTAATAGAGCTGATGTTAGCTCATAAAGGCCTTAAAATAGCAGTGATACCTTAAGTTCGTATTGCGTATCTCGTGAATCGTATCTCGAAAAAACAAATAGTTAGAAATATTAAAAAATTAAAAAAGTTGTGTGTTTTAATTTATTTTTCTTTCTAGATACTAGATACGAGATACAAACAACGAAATTATATTACGTATCGCGTGAGGAAGGAAGAAGATAAAGAAATTATAAACCTTTAAGTATTCCAAGATAAAACGTATTGCCATTAATATTTTTTCGCCGTTATCGTTTTTACATGTAATAGTAAATTGGTGTTGATAATCAATTAAAAGAAAAGGAACAGGGAGATATGAAAGCTTTAGTCAAATACGGGAAAGGTGAAAATGATATAGAATTAAGAGATATTCCCGAACCTATTCCGCAAGCGAATGAAGTAAAAATCAAAGTGGAAGCAACGGGAATTTGTGGAACCGATCTTTACGGTTATTCAGCCCTAAAACCTCCCGTAGTTTTAGGACACGAAACTGCCGGGGTTGTGGTAGAAATAGGTGAAGAAGTAAAAAATATAAAAATAGGAGACAGGGTTACTGCTGAAACTACTGCCTATATTTGTGGCCGATGTAAATTTTGCCAGAGCAAAGATTATAATTTATGTATTCATCGTAAAGGGTTAGGATCCGCTGTGAACGGGGCTTTTGCTGAATATTTTGTGATAAGAAAAGAAAGTATCCACCAAATTCCTCCTCATATTGATTTTAACTCTGCCTCTCTTTTTGAACCTTTATCTTGTGCTGTTCATGCAGTAATAGAACAAGCCAATTTATTGCCCCACGAAACAGTTTTGGTATTGGGACCGGGACCTTTGGGGTTGTTAATTGCTCAAATTGCCAAGTCCTTAGGAGCGAGAGTAATTATTTGTGGAATTGAAGGTGATGAAAAAAGATTATCTACAGCAAAAAAACTTGGAATTAATCAAATTTTTAATATAAAAAAGAAGGATATTGAGAACTATTTGTCGAAATTAACAGTAGGTTATGGCGTAGATGTGGTTTTTGAATGTTCAGGTTCCGTTGAAGCTGTGGAGTATGGATTAAATTTTATAAGGAAAGGAGGTAGATATATTCAGGAAGGAATTGTTCGCCAACCGGTTAAACTTAGATTTGACCAAATCTTATTTGACAAAGAGCTGAGTATTATTGGTTCTCGTACTCAGAAACCTTCTTCCTGGGACAAGGCAATAAATCTGGTAAACGAAGGGAAAGTAAATTTAAAAGAATTGGTTAGCGATGTATTACCCTTAAGTAACTGGAAAGAAGGTTTCAGGCGAGCAAAGAAAAAAAATTCTATTAAAATAGTTCTTCAGCCGGATAAATAATATCAAAAAAATTTAAGGTAAAATTTTAATAACGTGATAGACTTCAAGATTATTGATTAGTTTCGCTTTTCCACATTATTTTTAAGGATAACATTTAGTAAAAAAAGTTATATTTAAAGAACAAATATATAGCATAAATTTATCAATATAATAATTAGAAAGGAGAAGAAAAAAATGATAGAATTTAATCTTAAAAAAGGCTTAAAAGGAATAGCTCAAACAATAGTGAAGGAAGAAAATTCGGCAGAAAAATTTGCCAAACCTATGCCATCTGCCTTTGCCACTCCTATGTTAGTTTCTTTAATGGATTTAGCTGCTATAAATGCAGTGAAAAAAAATCTTCCGGAAGGTTATATTTCAGTAGCTAGCAAAATATCAATTACTCATTTGGCTGCTACTCCTTTGGGTATGACGGTTACTGCTGATGCAACTTTAATTGATATTTTTCAAAATCGAATAACCTTTCAGGTAAACGCTTTTGATGAAGTGGAAAAGATAGGAGAAGGGACTGTAGAAAGATATATTATAGATTTGGACAAATTTACCAAGAAGATGTTGGGAAGAAAGAAACCACGAGAGGTTGATTTTTAATTGATTAAAAAAGCTTTATTGATAATTGATATGCTTAACGATTTTATCAGAGAAAATGGAAAATTATATATAGGAGACGGTGGAGGAAAAATTATTTCACCCACTCAAAGGGAACTGGAGAGATTCAGGAAAGAAAAAAACCTCGTATTCTATATCTGTGATTGCCATCGACCGGATGATAAAGAATTTAATCTTTTTCCTCCACACTGCCTTTCCGGGACAGAGGGAGCAGATATAATCGAAGAATTAAAACCATTAAAAAACGATTTTATAATCTACAAGAGAAGATATAGTGGATTTTTTCAAACCGATTTAGATATTACTTTAAGAGAAGAAGGGATTTCTGAATTAGAGCTGGTAGGAGTCTGCACTAATATTTGTGTTTTATACACCGCTGTTAGTGCTAGGATGTTAAACTATAGAGTTGGAGTTGTAAAAGATGCTGTAGCTTCCTTTGATCAACAAGCCCATGATTTTGCTTTAAAACAGATGAAAGATGTTTTAGGTGTTGAAATTAGATAGTAAATTATTTTATTATTCCTGCACTTACTTTTGCGAGTATTCCGCCTGCCTGGCAGATACTTGTATATCAAGGAAAACTAAGCGGGGATCTAATGGCTTAATAGATATGGATTGGAGTAAAAAGTAATGGCAGAAGAAAAATTAAAAGTAGGGTTAGCTTTAGGAGGAGGTGGGGCTCGGGGCCTTGCGCACATAGGAGTATTAAAGATTTTAGAAAGAGAGAATATCCCCATTGACTTAATTACCGGTACTTCAATGGGTGCTATTATCGGAGGAGCATATGCCTTAAAAAAAGATATTTCTGCTATAGAAAAAATTGCAGAGAAATATTCTAAAATTAGTGAATTTAATATTGATTTTTCTTTTAGCGAAAAAGAAAGAAAAGACAAACCATTTTTCTTAAAAAAAATGTCTGATTTTCTGAAAAAAGGTTATATTCTTAATCTTGAACTTAGAAGAAAGTATATTGATGAGGGAGAAGGGATAAAGAAAATTATTAAAGATTTAGTAGGTGATAAAGCTTTTACAGATACCAAAATTCCCTTTGCCGTAGTGGCTGCAGATTTAGTAAAGGGGGAAAAAGTAATTTTAAATCAAGGGAAATTATTCGATGCTCTTTTAGCGAGTTCCTCTATCCCTGGGATGTTTCCTCCGGTGATATTAGATAAGAAAATCTTAGTTGATGGAGGGATAGTCGATGTAGTGCCGATACAAGCGGCTCAGTCGTTAGGGGCAAATTTTGTTATTGGAGTCAATGTGGGCCAAACTCTTAAAAAGAGGGTTGAATTTGATAATGCCGTAGAAATATTTTTCCGCTCTGATTCAATTACATCTGCTGAATTAAGAAAATTACAGTTATCTTTTGCTGATGTAGTAATTACCCCTAAAATAGGACGTTTTCATTGGTCTGATTTTTCTAAACCCGAACAATGCATTCGAGAAGGTGAAATAGCTGCTCAAAATATTATTTTGGAATTGAAGAAGAAATTAAAGAAAGCGAAACCGATATGGTGGAAAAAATTATTTTACTGAAGTTTCCTTATCTTTCTTATCTTTAAAATTTTCTTTTATCTTGGAGTCTGGCTTTTTAGAAATTTCTTTCTTTTTTTGCCCTTCTATTGAGGAAGCGGCTAACTTTTTCTTTTCTGATTTATAACTACTATTTCGATTATCTGTACTATAATATCCACTGCCTTTTAATATAAAATTTCCATTTTTGCTTATTAATCTATAGACTTCTCCATCACAGTTTTTACATTTTTTAATCGGGTCTTCTGTAATGGATTGGAATTTTTCAAAAATATTTCCGCATTTTTTACATTTGTATTCATAAGTTGGCATAATTAAGCTCCCCTTTTCGATTTCTAACTGTATATTTTAAACATATTTACATTTTTGTCAAGATTTCTTTCGCATTTCCCGCGAAAATAAGAATCCATTTCCTTTATGTATTAGCAAAAGGCAATCTTTTATTTTTTTATTGATAGAAAAAAAAGATAAAATATAGGGGCCCGTTGCCTCACATAAAAATACAAAGGAAGGCTGATAAGATGCCTCAAATAGAAATATACTTGAACCTACTTGAAGATTCCACACTTTTTTCTAGTCGATCTTCTCTTGCTTTTTGTTTTAATGCATTTAATTAAAGCAGCTTATTTTGTAATTTAGTTATCTTTCTTTTCAGCTCTGCTGGATTTAGCATAGCATATTGGCTTTTCAATTTCATCTTTATCTCATCTTCAATATCAGGAGAGGCCAGAACTATTCGGTAAGGGGTCTTAGCCTCATTATATGTTTTGGTAATTTTACTTCCTATTCTTTCCTTTTTAATCAGTTTCCTAACTGGTTGGAAGTGAACCTCCTTTAGTTTAATTATAGCTCTTAACCTGGTGTCCAGTAAAGCGGAGGAGGTTCAGTTTAAGATAATGGTCTTTTCTTTTTTAGATGATCTTTGATAACGATCTCTTAATTCTCTGGTTACGGCTTTTTTCTGCCTCATAGTTAACATCCCTTTTTATCTCCTCATATATTAAAAAAGAGATAATTTCTTCTCTTTAAATATAGAGGAGATTAAGTTATAATTAAAATAATTTCGTTTAGATTTTTGATGAGGCAATTCGTATTCTTGATATTTAAACTCCTCTTTGATATATTAATGGGCATGGTATACTTTTTAAGATAAATGACCATCTTTGGGATAAGCACAGAGAATATTTCAAAAGCTACAAAGAATTTATTTAAAGTATAGGAAAAAATATGATAGACTCAGTCTTTATGTACCTGGCATTTTTTATTGCTTCAGGTATTAGCTCCATGATCGGCATAGGTGGCGGAGTACTTTACGTTCCCATTTTATTAGCCTTT
>JBAUBA010000140.1:0-5303 GCA_049676265.1 Atribacterota bacterium | reverse complement strand
ATTAAATAAAATAAACAAACTGCCAACTTTTTGTTAAAAGTTGGCAGTTTGTTGGTCATAGCAATAAAGAAAATATAGAAGCATATTAAAATGCCTTAGACCCAAGACTTTGCGTTCTACCCTTTAGAGTAGTTTGCTTTTTTCAACCTTTTTGAATTTTTATAATGTTTTTAGTGCTTTTTCTTCATATACGACATAACTTTTAAAAATCCTTCTTTTTTTGGAAAATAATTTATAAAAGAAAAAGCCCTTTGGCAAAATGCCAAAGGGCTGGAAATGTTAGGCTCCCCCCATTGGTCAGCTTCAGAACTTTTAAGGGGAATATGACCATAGAGAATATTAGAATAAATCAGTTAGTTCTCCAATATTAGAAGCGATTTTAACAATTATAATTGAAACTGTTGTCCTTATTTGTTAATATTTGAACTATTCCTGCTCAAGAGGGATTGAGATGCGACACCCAGGCTCTTTATTGAACTATTTTCTAATATTACCGAATAAAATTACCTACAAACCTATGGCTTTACGGCCATTCGGGACCATCGGGAATACAATCACCGGAACCCGGTGCAGGTCCACGGCCACTTCCATCTCCAAGTGGTCCATCAAAACCACTACCATCGGGAATACAATCACCGGAATTCAGTGCAGGTCCACGGCTAGCAATTACCATACTCCCAAAACTAAACATCAAAAAAGCTACTATCAAAATTAACACGATAATCTTTTTCATCTCTTCCTCCTTATTAATGACTATTTTATTTAAAACACCCAAAAGCGTGCCTGGGGTCGCATCTTCATTTTAAACATTACAATATATCTTACTTATAAAATAAAAAAAAGCCGGTAGCTTGGCTGCCTTAGCACTTTTGGTGCTTTAGGCCCATTGCTTTGCGTCTCAATCTTTCGATTGATTTGCCTTTATCAACTTAATTAGCTGCTAAAAATTTATTCTCTTTTCAATTTTCTTTTTGTATTGTATCAATAAATAACCTGATAGTCAAAATTTTTTAATTCAACTTAGAAATTTACTGTCTATTTGTCTCAAGAAATGTATCTTTGTCATAATTCGAAAAGATATATTTAACTTATATGGGTATAATACTAAATGACAAAAAATTTAAAAATCTTTTTTCAAAGAAAAAGCCCTTCAGCAAAATGCCAAAGGGCTGGAAATTGACGAGCTCCCCCTATTGGAAACGTTTAGAACTTTTCGTATAAGTAATGAAACTGAAAAGGTATATCAAAGGCTAGAAGAAATAATGAGAATTTGTTAGGAATTAATAAAATAGAATAATTCTTAAAATAAATTCTGCCTTCAAAATATTTCTAACTAATTTTTACTCCAAAAAAAATTTACCATTTAAGCTATTATGTTAAATAGGATAAAGCATCATCGACTCTCATGTTCTATTATTCGAATTACTTTTTTTTAAAGATAAACCATATCCCAATTAGCACTAATATAATTCCTGCTATAAGTCTGAAATCAACAAATAGTAAATTATTAACTAGAAAAAACAGGGAAATGGTTCCCAATATGCCTACGGGAATTAAGAGTCCCTTCTCTCGCCCACCGAAGAGGTAAAGCTGGAATAGGCCTATTGCTGGTCCCAGGGGAAATATGGGCCATAAATTATCCATCAAGTGCCAACCATAGTTGACATTAACCAAAAATAAGAGGCCATAAGTAATAAGGATTCCTCCGGGAACCAGAAGACCTGCATCCTTTCTGTAAATAAAATAACTCAATTCAAAAACAATCCCGGGTATTAATAAAAACAAAGGCCATAAATTATCCCAGGCAATTTCTATTACTCCAAAGTTCGCTAATATTAATAGTACTCCTATAAATAACAAGAAAAGACCGAATAGATAATTAATTTTTTTCATCGATTTCCTCCTCTAATTATTTAATAATTTTCAACTTTGACAATTTTATTATTCGTTAGAAAATAGTGGATGGTTGTTTTATTTAAATACTTAACTATTTATTTTAATAATATTTTTTCAATTCACCAATTCATTTAACCAGAGAACAAACTGATAAACATATAACTGCTTTCTGTAATAAACGCTGCACGCCATACGCTTTATGATATCTTCAACGTTTATATCCAATCATCCTTAAAAATTCTTTTCACTCTTTTACTTCTTTCGCTACTTCTTTTGCCCTCTTTTTAATTTTTTCTTTAGGTTCCTCCATTTTATCAAACTTATCACCAGAAACTTGTTCAGACTTTTTGGGAATTATAATCCAGGCAATAATATAGAAAAGAATTCCTGAGCCTCCTAAAATAGCAAATAGTACTATTAATAACCTGATCAAAGTAGAATCAACATCAAAATATTCCGCAATTCCTCCACAAACACCAGCAATCTTATAATCTTTTTCTGACCTGTAAAGTTTCTTCTTCATGATAGATTTACCTCCTTTCATTGGTTTATTAAAGATATCTACTTAACTTCACGAAGTTAACTAACCTAATTTCCATTTAAATGGTCTTCTAAAATGCTTACCTTTAAAGCCCTAAGAGTTTTTTCTTTATTTTTATTTAATATATAAATGTTAGGATAATAATAACGAAGCTTTGTAATTATATTCGACTCTTTAAATTAAAAATCCTTCTTTTTATGTAAAAATAATTTATAAAAGAAAAAAGCCCTTCAGCAATATGCCAAAGGGCTTGAAATGTCTGGCTCCCCCTATTGGAAAGGTTTGGAACTTTTAAGGGGGATATGTTAATAGATAATATTAAATTAAATCAGTTAGTTTTTCAGTAAAGTAATGAAACTAACTGTTATTTGGCTTAGGCAAAGTCCGAAAAGTTTTCTTTCCGAATTCATTCAATCATATGGCATCATCTCCTTTTTTTTAAAGTTCGAATAGAGAGGAGATGTATAGTAACACCAATAGCTATCAGAATCAAGATGGCTCTAATAGGAAAAATGTTAACTACAAAAACAACTGAATATCCTATTGTTATCCATAAAAGAGAAATAGATAAAACCTTTGATTTTAATGAAATTCCTTTTCCTTCTAGATAATTCTTAATATAATTTCCTAACCACTTGTTATTCATGAGCCAATTGTAGAATCTCTCTGAACTTCTAATATAGCATGCAGCAGCCAGTAAAAGAAAAGGAGTAGTAGGTAAGAGAGGCAAAAATATTCCAAGAATTCCAAGACCCGTAAAGAAACTCCCTATAATAATCAATATCCACCTGCTCAAATTACTCGTTATTTTTCTTTTACCGTTAATTTTCATCAGTAATCAGTTATTCCACACTTCTCAATTTTTCGATTTCGTCTAACTCTTTTTATATGCTGTACCACATTTATTTTTGTGCGATTTTATATTTCAAATGATCTTTAGTTTCCTCAATGATGCTAAAAATCCCAGACCTATCTATTTTTTGCTTTGTTTCTTTTCTACTCTGATGTCCATCATCTATTATAAGAATTCCATCAGGTTTTAATATTCTTTGAATTTCACTTAAAAACTCTTGTGGTCTTTTTATTATAAAAAACATATCAATTGCGCATACTATATCTGCTATATTGTCGGGAAGTCCACTATTATATTCCCCATCATTATTTTCTTTCGCTAATGATGTCTCGATATTTTTAATACCTGATTTTCTAATTTTTTCTTGAACTTTCTTTAAAGCCATTTCATGTATATCAACCGCATATACTTTCCCTTTGATACCGACCATTTCTGCTATTGGAAGTGTGTATCTGCCAGGCCCACATCCATAATCTACGACGATCATTCCATCTTTAATACCAAATTTTTTCAATCTTTTCTTAATGTAAGGAAAGAAGAAATCTACTATTTTAAAAAATAACGACATCATCCTAAATGATTTATCTGACATTTTTTCCGTTGGTTGATTTGTTATTCTACTCATGGTATGGTCCTCCTTTTAAATGTGGCATTGCATATAACTCTTTATATTCGAACTTACTATTTATTTTAAAATTCTCTAATAATGTCTTTTATCTTTCTTCTAATTATTCATAACCTAAATTTCTCATATCTTTCTACATTTTAATACTACATAATTTCTAAAAATCCTTCTTTTTAAATTAAAAAGCCCTTCAGCTTGATTGCCAAAGGGCTTGGAATGGTTAGGCTCCCCAGACAGGACTATTTTCGCAACTTTTGTATGGGTGAAGAAACTGAAGAGGTGTATCAAGAATTAGAAGAAGAAATTGGTATTTGATAAAAATTAAAATATAGAATTGCTCTTATAGTATAGTTGTAACTATTAATTCCATAAAATCCTTGAAAACTAAGGTATAACCTAAATTGACCGCTGTCGTGGTTTTGCTGATACCAACCTTAAAATTCAATATTGCTATTTTTCAATAATTTCCCCTGTTATATACTTGAAACGTTTGTAATGTTTCGCATGGAAATTCCTTTTTTAAAATTGGTATACTTAATAATTTATTAATCTATAGTTATACGTAATTCCCCAGCCAATTTTATTGTTTTTCTAAATATTGGGGATAATTCTACTTATACTTTTTTAAAAATATAAGCATAAGCTGTTTTTGTAAAGCCAGGTCCTCTCATAGTTTTTTCAATCTTTTCCATATCAATTGGTTTTCCTGTTTTTAGTTTAAAGTAAGTGTTTAAGTCCTTATCTGATATCTTGAAATGATTTCCATGTCTTTTCATAACACCAATCATTTTAAATGATTTATCCAAATAAGCAAGAGATGCATCGCCATGAGAGTTATTTACAATTAATACACCTGATTTCTTTAAATACTTTTTACAATACTTGGAAATAAATCCAGAATATAATGAAATCAATAAATCAAAGCTTTCAGCCCTTTCATTAATATTATTTGTAAAATCGGTATGGTGAAAACGAATTTCCGGAGATTCATTATATGTTTTTTTTCTAATTATGTAATCCAAAGTTAGTCTGTCAGAAAAAAAATGATTACATCTTTTGTCAGTATCAACATAAACTATTTGAGAAATGAAAAATGATGGCGTTATATGCACAAAACTACCTGGATATAATCCATTTTTAATATTAAATGTATCTGATAGTATTTTAAATAATTCACTTCTTTCGTCATTTTTCTTAATATAATATTCATTATACAAATTCGGTATTTTATTCATATTTGCTATAATCCTTTTTTGCATAACTTCTTTATGCCATCTCCTGATAGTGCCGCCTAATATCACATTTCCCATATAAAATCCGACTACCCGTTTCAAAATTCATGACACTATTAATTCGCTCTCTTGAATTCACGTTTTATTACTCCTTCA
>JBAUBA010000139.1:0-3644 GCA_049676265.1 Atribacterota bacterium | reverse complement strand
CAAAAAGATAGTTGATGAGGCTACTTCTTTAGGGGCTGATGCAGTAATAAATTATTAGTTATTCTTCTGCTTCAGTTATTGGTGGTGCTGCCGAAGTGCTATCTTGGGGTACTGCAGTGAAATTTATTGAATGAAACAAATAACTGTTTTATGTTTAATGGAAATAAGGATAAGGTAAAAAATGTTTGGAAATATTAAGGAAGGTAATATTCCGATTGGTGAGAGTGAAATGCAATATGTTGTCTTTGGAAAAGGCACCAGATCGCTTGTAATTATACCTGGACTTTCAGATGGACTAAGGACAGTTAAGGGTACGGAACTTATGTTATGGTATCTTTACCGGAAGTTTGCCATGGAATTTCAAGTTTGGGTTTTTAGTCGTAAGAATAAATTAAAATCACAGATGACTACCAGAGAAATGGCTAAGGAACAAGCCTTAGCAATGGATAAGCTGGAGTTAAATAAAGCTTGTATTATGGGAATATCCCAGGGAGGTATGATTGCGCAATGGTTGGCTATTGATCATCCTCAAAAAGTTGATAAGATGGTTCTTGTTGTGACTCTTTCCAGGCCAAATCATAACATACAAAGAGTTATTGGTAATTGGATTGATTTAGCAGAAAAGGAAGATTATGGAAAATTAGCTATTGACAACATGGAAAAAAACTATAGTGAAAATAATATAAAAAAAATACGCCCTTTTTACTGGTTTGTAAAGAAAGCAATTAAACCAGTTTCCAAAGAGCGCTTTATTATTCAGGCAATTTCTTGCCTTACTCACGATGCCTATCAGGAATTGAATAAGATAAAATGTCCCACTCTAATCATTGGAGGGGGTGCAGATAAAATTATTGGAGGAGTCGAAGTGCAACAGGAAATGGCCAAGGCTATATCTGGGAGCAAAATAATAATATATCCCAAACTTGGACATGATGCTTATACGGAAAAAAATTTTCATCAGATTGTACTGGATTTTTTAGGACAAAATTAAGCTGGGGACAGTAAAATTTGTAAACTAATGATTGGGTTGATGCATTATAAGTTAGAGTTACCGTTCGATGAAGAGTATTATACCGAAATTATTGACTATTACAGGAGACGTTGTTCTGATGCAGGGGACTGATAAAAACAGATAAAAACAGGGGACGGTTTTCTGCTCCTATTTTAAAAGGAGAGAAAAGATGTTTAAAGCATTTAATAGTAAACAATTAACTAATAATAAGCATATAATATTAGGTAGTCGGAAAAGCAACATTTGCTTTTTTCATTAGTACACCTAATCTTATGTTAGACGTGAGAATGGATAAAAAGGAGGAATTATGGGTGGATTTGGTTTTATAGTTCTTGGGGTTTTCGTTTCTCTTTATGGATTCGGGAAAATCCAAGCTAGTAAAGACCCCGAGAAGAACGAAGAGTGGTTGTCGCAATATGGAAAGTTTTTAAAAATTGCTGGTCCATGTCTTTTTGTGATTGGAATACTAACGTTGGCAATGCAGTAAGTTTTTCAAACGTCTAGCAATGGAGCCAAGACCGACTGGTATACACTCGCTGAGGAATAATGAGAGGAATAATGAGGGTCAGGTCTTGAAATACAACATTATTTTCTTAGATAATTAAGAAAGAGCTTAAGTGTCTGGCTTCACAACTTTTCTTTTTCAATTTTTATTTTTTTATTTTGCGAATTTGTTTCCCGGATTCTCGTGAAATTTTATCACAATCTATCAAATATAGATTTTGAGCTTTAAATAATAAACACATCCCGATTTCGTAATTGAAGATTATTTAAAAGGAGGAGATTATATTGAAAAGATGGTGGATGATTGACAAACTTTCCGATAGCCTTGAAAGTGCGAAAATTGATTGGGAAATTAGTGAAAAAATTCTGCAAGGCTGGGAGGAGCTGCCGCAGAAACCGAAACCTGCAGAGAAGGCTGTATGGATGAAAAAGGTGATGGACCGTATGGATAAACTGCTTGAGGAAAAGATACGATTTAAGATAAGAGAAGATTGTGCATGTTGTGTCAGCAGCAGTAGTAAAAGAATCAAGACCATGAAGAGACTAATCAAAGAATACCCTGATATGGCATCTTTCGTTGCTTTAGCGCGGGATTCCGGTTTTCTGGGTGCCAAGGTGGAATTAAAAGAGAATACCATTTACGCAACCTTTGGAGTTGGACGTTGTGTATGTACCGGAATAAACGCAACCAAAGTACCGGTATCCATCACCTACTGTCATTGTTGCAAAGGGCATTTGATGAAGTTGTTGGAAGCAGCTCTTGAAAAACCTCTGAGAGGGGAAGTGCTTACCTCATGCATTAGTGGTTCGGATGACTGCAGGTTTGCCATCCATTTGGACTAAAAGTATTATGCAAAAATTTTTAAAATGAATCTAAAAATTGTTTTAGTAATTTATATTGTCCTTGATTTGGTCTGTATAGCTATAGGGATGGGAGTACCTATCTTTGGTATTTTGTTGGGGTTTCCTATAAAAAACTTTCCCTATCTTAGAGCAAAGCGCCAATCGCTTTGTAGAGTTAGCTAATAAGGAGGTGAAAAATATGTATGTTATCTGTGTAACTGTGTTTGTTAAACCAGAAAAAATTAAAGACTTTAAAGAAGCAATCTTTGAAAATGCTCGGAACACTCGTAAAGAACCAGGCAATATCCAATTCAATGTCTTGCAGGCGGAAAATGGTCCTTCGCAATTCTTCTTGTATGAGGTTTATAAGTCTCCAGAAGAATTTCAGAACCATCAAAATACTGAACATTATCTGAAATGGAAAGGGACTGTAGCAGATTGGATGGCTCAACCCCGTCAGGGCGTAAAGCATTACAGTCTCTTTCCAGCCGACTCAGATTGGTAGTTAAAAAACAAAATAGGGTCTTTAACTAAAAAATAACATTCAACTATAGAATAAACTGAATAAATCAGGATAATCAAATTAGCTGTCTTTATGCCAGAATATAAGCTAAAATTGAAAAAAAATAGTTGATCAAAAGAGTCGAAAGGGAAGGTAGAAAGAAGCAGCGGCACTCTACGAAACGAGAGGGATTATGAAAAAGTTCCAGGATTGGGCTAAACGTGAATACAATATAAGACAGAGGCTTATCGCCCTTGGTTTTGAAGGTATCTTTTTCCTTCTGATATTTCCTTTTCTGCTCGTTGTCTCCTCCGCTGCGATCGATCGCTGGCTTCAGCTACCACGATTCACCTTAAGCGTAATGAACTTGATTGTCGGTCTATTGCTTGTGGTGGGAGGTGGCTTTCTCGGGTTGTGGTCAATCCAAGTTCAGTTGACGATTGGTAAGGGAACGCCAGTACCGATGATGCCCACGAGGAGACTCGTCGTGAAGGGTCCCTTTACCTACTGCCGCAATCCGATGACGCTCGGGACCTTTGCCGCCTATTTGGGCATTTCTTTCTGGATTGGCTCGTTTTCGGCGATTGCGCTAATCCTGATACTGATAGTCGTACTTCTATTATATGTGAAGCTAGTCGAGGAGAAGGAGCTTGAAGATAGATTTGGATTGGAGTACCTGGAGTATAAGCGGAACACACCATTCCTGCTGCCACGGTTGCGACGGCGCTCAAGATCTGATCCCGTGAATTGAATTATTGTTATAAGTGCTATCAGGCATTATTT
>JBAUBA010000138.1:0-2044 GCA_049676265.1 Atribacterota bacterium | reverse complement strand
CCCTGGCTGATTTTTTCAATCCCTTCTAATATGTTATTAATTTTTCCTTTTGTACTAATCATCATCCAATCCAATTATCTTTTTTCTTATTGCTTTTATTTTACTTATAAAAAAGGTCAAGGCAAATTATAAACACTATTACAATTCCTTGACCTTTTATATTGATTGCAACTATCTTTAATTAATAATCTATCAATTATATTTTTTCCATATATTCTTTAAAAGAAATAGTTTTATACCATCCTTCACCGATATAGCTTAGTACTGGGATAAATTGTTCAGTAGCAACATATCCCGGTAAAGGAGCTATCCTGGTATGATTATTTTCTATAAACCAGGTAGTAGGATAACCGCTAACCTGGTATAAGGTGGCTAATTTTTTTTCGGAAATCTCTTCCCCATTTTCTATTACTTTGTTTTCTGATCTCGCATTTATTTTAACAGCTACAAATTTATCGGAGAGTATCTTTTTTACTTCCTCATTGGAGTATGTTTGGTCAACCATTTTTTTACACCAACTACATTCATCGGTATAAAAATAGATTAAAACATATTTATTTTCTTTCTCGGCTAGAGCCAATCCCTCATTATAAGATAACCAGTTAAGAGCTAATGGATTGGTCTGTTCTACCGCCTCTGCATTCTGTTCGTCTATTTTAAGATATGATTTTAATCCGAAAAAAAATACTACTACTAATAGGATTAGTAAAACTATTATTTTATCTCTTTTTGTGGAAAATATCTTCATTTTTACTTTAAACCTCTTCTGTTTGTATTTAAATTTATTTTTATTACTTTGTGAACTTTGCACAATTTTAATTTTTAAAGATAATTATTTTTTACTTAAGAAAATAACCTACTACCCTCTGAAAATTATCAGTAAGAATCAAACCGCCGATCAGTATCAGTAACATTCCCCCAACTAATTCTATTGTTTTGAAATGCTTTTTAATTTTACTGGAAAAGGAATAAAATTTATTGATAGCCAGGGCAGTCAATAAAAAAGGAATCCCTAAGCCGGCTGAATAAATGGCAAGTAATAAAATTCCCTGATAAACTGTTCCCTGAGTCCCGGCATAAATTAATATTCCGGCCAAAATAGGTCCCACACAGGGAGTCCAACCAAAAGCAAAGGCCAAACCCATTAAAAAGGGGCCTATTATAATATTAACTGGTTTAGTTTTAGTATAAACCCTTTTTTCGTAATCTAAAAATTTTATTCTATACAGGCCTGACATATGTATTCCGAAAATTATAATTATAATTCCCCCTATTTTCTTTAAAATAAAGGCCTTTTCTAATAAAAAACTACCTAAAAAAGTGGCGGTAGCCCCTAAAAGAATAAATATTAAAGAAAACCCGAGAATAAAAAACAAAGAACTTATAATTATGGTATTCTTATTTTGTTTTTCCCCTTTTTCTATATCCTCCAAAGATATCCCTGAAATAAAGGATATATACCCCGGTACTAAGGGTAAAACACAGGGAGAAACAAATGAGAAAAGGCCGGCTACAAAAGCCGCCATTAACGAAACTTCATTCACGCTTAATGTTGTCATTATAAAATAACCTCTTAAATTAGTTTATATTTGTTATTTCTTAACCTTAGATTTTTTCTTATAATCTTCGATGGCTTTCGATAAACCATCGGCCGCTAAATTAGAACAATGCATTTTAATGGGTGGAAGCCCGCCTAAGGCCTCGGCAACAGCTTTATTAGAAATTTTCAAAGCCTCATCGATATTTTTTCCCTTGACCATTTCGGTAATCATACTGCTGGTAGCAATAGCTGCCCCGCAGCCAAAAGTTTTAAATTTACAATCAATTATCTTATTGTCTTTTACTTTTATATAGATTTTCATAATATCCCCACAAACAGGATTCCCCACTTCTCCTATACCGTCGGCATCTTTAATCTCTCCTACGTTTCGTGGATTATTAAAATGATCCATTACCTTTTCACTATACACACTCATTCAATTATTCTCCTTCTTAATGCTAATTAAACGAAAAACTAAAAACCATAATTCAAAAATTTAAAATT
>JBAUBA010000137.1:0-4246 GCA_049676265.1 Atribacterota bacterium | reverse complement strand
AGGTCAATGTGTGTACCTTTCGGAAAAATACTGCATAAGGAGGTTGTGCCTAATACCGTAACTAAATTTCTTCACACGGAAAAAATATTTGATTCTGATATGAAAAATTTTAATATTGGTGCCTTTTCCAATTATATGAGTCTGGAAAATCAGGTTAAGATGATTAATTCATTTGATATGCCTGTCATTCTTGTTGATGATTATTTACATAAAGGCTATAGAATCAAGACTCTTGAGCCCCTATTCAAAAAATATGATATCAAAGTTAAAAAAATAATTTTAGGCGCACTATCGGGTAGTGGAAAAGAGATAGCATCACTATTAAATAGAGATGCTGATTGTGCGTATTTTATTCCCAATCTCAGGCTCTGGTTTAATGAAAGCGAATTGTATCCTTTTATTGGTGGAGATGCATTAATGCGAAAAATAAGGACTCAGGGAAATTTAGTTCGATCTATTAATCGGATATTACCCTATACTTTCCCTTCATTTTTTAAAAATGTTTCTGCAAAAGCCATCTATAATTTTTCCGAAGTTTGTATTGAAAATGCCTTAACTATATTAGAAGCTCTGGAAAATGAATACCAGGTAATTCAACAAAGAAAGTTGACTTTAGACCATTTAGGAGAGGTGATTATCTATCCCCGATATCCTGACCAGGGAGAAGATATGGATTATAATCTAAGTCTTAGTCCCTCTCATTATTTAAGAAATAGCCTTGAACTTTTACAGCGTACCAAAGGGATTGCAGACAGGGGAAAGTGAAACCAAAATTCGTATCTCGTATCTCGTGAATCGTATCTCGTTAAAGATTAGTTTGTTGGTTAGCCAGTATACCCAGTTAGCCGGATAGGGAAAAAGAAGAAAGAACGAAAGAAGCATTATAACCAATAATTGCAAAATTACTATAAAATTACTTATAATACCCTGTTATATTTCTATACGCTAAACGAATATTCTTTATTTCCTCTCCCCTGGAGGGAGAGGATTAGGGTGAGGGGGAAATATTAAAGATGTTCTTCTATAAACTGAAAGATAAAATACTAATTTCCCAATCAGAATACAATAAATTAAATAGAATATCCGAAAGCGAAGCCAAAGAGAGCAAAGGAATAATTTATGTACTTAACCCGGCAAATCCTTTAAAATCAAGAAGAAATTTTTGTATTTCCGATTCCTCCCTTATTTTTTTAAAAAAAGAGGGTATCCACCTGCTGCAAAAATCCAAAAAGATTGATTACGATTTACCTCAATGGCTTAATCAAAGAATAAAAGAAAAAAGAGTGAGTTCACTTAATACCGAATATCCTAACTGGCAAGATGTATTAAATTATGAATTCCCTTCCCGGTGGAAAGTGAATATTGTAGGATTGGGTGATGTAGGAGGAGTTCTCCTTGCCGGCTTAAGATTGTTGGGAGGAAGTTGTATTGAATCTATCGGAATATATGATAAAAATATAAATGCGATAAAAAGATGGGAATTGGAGGCAAATGAGATATTTTATCCTTTTGCTGCTCAGAAATTTCCCGAGGTCTCCCCGATAAGAGAAGGAAATATTTTTGATTGTGATATGTTTGTATTTTGTGCAACAACGGGAGTTCCTTCTTTGGGAGAAAAACAAGAAGATGTGAGAATTAAGCAGTTTGAAGGAAATTCTAAGATAATCTCTCATTATGCCCGAAAGGCCCGGGAGAAATCGTTTAAGGGGATATTTGCCGTTATATCGGACCCAGTAGACTTATTGTGCAAAGCTGTTTTTCTGACTAGCAATAAAAGTAGAATCGGAGAGTTTGATTTTAAAGGATTGGCAGCAGACCAGATAAGAGGATATGGCTTAGGGGTGATGCATGCCCGGGCAGTCTATTATGCAAAAAAAAATACCGAAACTGCTGAATATAATCGAGAAGGAAGAGCCTTTGGTCCCCATGGTCAGGGTTTGGTAATTGCCAACAGCTTAAAAAAATATAATGAAAGTCTTTCTGAGATGCTTACCGATCAGACCGTAAAAGCAAACTTAGAAGTGAGGGAGACCGGTTTTAAACCTTATGTAGCTCCCGCTTTATCTTCCGGGAGTTATCCTCTTATTGCCACTATGAGTGGAAAATGGCATTATAGTGCAACTTTTATGGGGGGAGTATTTATGGGAGCGAAAAATAGATTGCTTAAATCAGGAATCGAAATTGAAAGATTAGACCTTCCAGTTATTTTGCTAGAAAAAATTAAGAGAAGTTATCAGGAACTGGGTAATATTTTATAGATAATTATCGGTAGAGGAAATTGTTTTATGGAAATGATTTATTTGGTTATGCCGGGAAAAATATCGGATAGTTTCGCCGAAGTTGTCAAAATAGCTACAGAAAATTATCAATTAACAGTTATAAAAACTATTCAGAATTTTCCTGTTGATTTACAAAATAAGAAGATTGTATTTGCTGTTGAATTAGATGAATGCGGATTTAATATTCCTTTGTTTGAAATATTTCTAAAATTGAAGGAAAGAGGAGATGATTCCCTTTTAGGTTCAAGAGCTGTAATTATAATCCGGAGTTCAAGTGAATTATTTACCAAGAGCACCGCGCAAAAGATAATTTTTTTAACCAACCAGATGGGGTGCAGGTTCCCCGGTCATCCAGTTGTAGAGGCTACTTGCAATCTCAATAATTTTCTTACCTGGCAAAAAACATATAACCTGTCTCTTATAGAGATTTACCAAAAACAAGCCAGAGAATTAGTAAAAAAATTATTCGAGGAGAACTTAAAAATAATTAATAGACCGAAGATGCTTGTATTGCATTCGAGTTTTTTTAAGACATCCAATACTCTTACGCTTTGGAAAATGTTAAAAGAAAACCTTAATGGAGAAGATATAAGAGAACTTCACGTAGAAAATGGAACCGTGGTAGACTGCAGAGGATGTTCTTATAAAACCTGCATCCATTATAGTGAAGAAGAAAGCTGTTTTTATGGAGGGATTATGGTAAAAGAAATTTTCCCCGCGATAGAAAAGGCGGATTGTATAATCTGGTTGTGTCCTAATTATAATGATGCAATATCCGCAAAGCTTATGGCGGTTATAAATAGAATGACTGTTCTTTACAAAAGGGTAAAATTTGGAAATAAAACTATATTTTCCATTGTGGTTTCCGGAAATTCAGGGAGTGATTGTGTGGTTAAACAGTTAATAGGGGCTTTAAATATTAACAAAGGATTTAGATTGCCTCCTTATTTTGCTTTAACTGCTATTGCTAATGACCCTGGGTCTGTAAAGGGTATTCCGGGAATAGATAAAAGAGTAAAAAAATTTGCTGAAGATATAAGAAGAGAAATTAAAAAATAAATTATAGAGATTTAGTTTATATTATGATTATACAGAAGAAAGATATTAAACATTTTACCTTAAACGAACTTCAAGAAGATATTAAAAATTCAGGAGTTGAAAAATATAGAGCCACTCAATTATTTGATTTACTTTACAAGAAAGGCATAGAAGATTTCAGGGAAATGCTGAGTCTCCCAGCACCATTTAGAGATTTACTTCAGGAAAATTATTATATAAGCAAGATAGATTTAGCTAAATTAGCTAAATCGAAAGACCAAACTGAGAAATATTTAGTTAAATTAGAAGATGAAAATTTAATAGAGAGTGTTCTTATATTTTCCGATAAAAGAGTTACTGAATGTATATCTTCCCAAATTGGCTGCAAATATAACTGTTTGTTTTGCGAAAGTGGCAAAAAGGGTTTTACCAGGAACCTTACAGTTAGCGAGATTTTAAATCAAGTTTTATTTGTTAAGAAAAATATGAAGTCAAATCCCAATAATATTGTATTTATGGGCATTGGAGAGCCTTTAGATAATTATGATAATGTTGTAAAAGCCATTTGCATATTAAATTCTAAAGATGCATTTAACGTTGGAGCAAGGAAGATCACTATCTCTACCTGTGGGATAATTCCAGCTATAAAAAGGCTGCAAGAGCGTGATTGGCAGATAGAGTTATCAGTTTCTCTACATGCTCCAGAAAACAAATTAAGGTCTTATCTAATGCCGGTAAATAATCTGTATCCTTTACCTGATTTGATAGAAGTATGCAGGAATTATGCAGATAAAACTAATAGACAGATTACTTTTGAATACATTTTGATTAAAGGAGTGAATGATTCACTGATTTATGCAGATAAATTGGCTAAACTGATTGGTGGATTTAATTCTAAAGTAAATCTAATTACTTTTAATCCTGCACCC
>JBAUBA010000136.1:0-2538 GCA_049676265.1 Atribacterota bacterium | reverse complement strand
AGAACTCCATTCCTGCCACCATATGGGATTCTTTGCATGCTGCCGAAGATAAGGAGAACTTGATATATCAAGATTATTTCTTTGTATATCTAACACAGTAATCCCCCCTTTATACTACAGTACTTTCCCAACAGGTGCCATATAAATGGTAAATTCTTCATCACCATCAATTCCAAGAACTCTGTCGGCAAATTCCTGGTCATATGCCGCAATAGCACAGGTACCGGCGCCAATTACTTCACAGGCGAGGTAGAGATTTTGACAGACATGACCGGCATCAATAGCTATCACTTTATAGGATGCCATGCCGTATCGCCATTCCATGCGTGACGGTATGGTTGTCCAAATGAAAGTCACTGCACTTTTACCCGCAAAAGATTGACCTAATGCCGCCCGGCTTATCAAGTCCTCAAGATGTTCATGTTTTATAAATTCAACCAGTTGATGGCTCATGGGTAAATAACGGTAAATTGCCTTTGGCAATCCTTCCACCCGGAAAGCTACAACATAAGTCTCCAGTGCATGTCTGCATCCGGCTGATGGAACGTTTCTGAAATTATGCACTGCAGCCCTTTGCTTTCTGAGACCTTGTGTTGCCCATAAAAGAAAAGAAAGTTCTTCGAGTTTTACTGCATCTTTGGTATAAGACCTTCTCGATTTCCTTCTGGCCATCGCAGTCTCGACACTTACTTCGTAAATTAATTTCCAATCCCCCGGTTTAACAAGATTAATTTTTTTGTCTTCAGGGTTACACGGCTTTTCTGCTGGCGGTGGTTTAAGGCCTCTGCTCTGGTCTGTGGTCGAAAAATCAATGGTTTTCCGAATACTGTCCTTTAGATAGTTTCTATAATTTTCAATCATAAAAATCCTCCTTCAAATGACAGTTAAGATTTCGATAATTAATAAAGTTACACTATCGATATTTTTGTTCTTTTATTTTATATTACGACATATTCTACTCGAATCCCTTTTTTAAAAAATAAAAGATCGACCCCTGTCGTGCAATGTCCCCTATTGCACGACAAAGGATCAATCCTCTGCCCCGTCGTTAACATGCTGTGAAAATGAGTATTAATGAATTTGGCTTATTATTCGAAAAACTTCATGTATTGGCCATATCCTTCTTTTTCTAAATCTTCTTTGGGTATAAAACGAAGGGCAGCTGAATTCATACAATAGCGAAGACCTGTTGGTGCAGGTCCATCATTGAATACATGACCGAGATGAGAATCTGCATCTTTGCTTCTTACTTCCGTTCTGCTGGCAAATAAACTGTTATCTTCTTTTTCCAAAATGTTATCCGGTTCGAGTGGTTTGGTAAAGCTTGGCCAGCCTGTTCCCGAATCAAACTTATCCAGAGAACTAAAAAGCGGTTCACCGGATACAATATCCACATAGATACCTTCTTTCTTGTTATCCCAATATTCATTGTCAAAGGCCCTTTCTGTACCGCATGACTGTGTTACCTTAAACTGTAAGGGGGTCAATGTATCTTTCAGCTCTTCATCCGAAGGTTTCTCAAACTTACTCTCATTATTATCAGTCGTATCTTCCCATGTCGATTGAAGATAGGCTTCCCGTCCTGAACCAGCACGATATGATTTATATCTGATGGGGGCTTTCTGGTAATAATCCTGATGATAATCCTCCGCCACATAGAATATGGATGCCGGTATTATTTCTGTAACAATATCCACTTGAAACTTGCCTGACCCTTGTAATTTTTCTTTGGACTCTTCTGCCAGCCGTTTTTGTTCTTCGCTGTGATAAAAGACAGCAGTCTTATATTGTTCCCCTCTATCTGCAAACTGGCCCCTGATATCGGTAGGATTGATCTGCCGCCAGAAAACATCAAGTAACTCGGCATAAGTAATGATTGAAGGGTCAAAGGTAATTTGTACAGCTTCCAAGTGACCGGTCTTTCCGGTGGTTACTTCTTCATAGGTTGGGTTCTCTTTATGTCCACCGGTATAACCCGCTAAAACTTCCGTAACCCCATCTAATTCTTCAAAAGGAGATTCCATACACCAAAAACACCCGCCTGCAAAGGTCGCTTTTTCCATTTTACTTTCCTCCTCATTTTTTATTATAGTATTATCTTGCCCGTTCGACAAAAGGACAAAATATATGCCAATTAAACTGATAATAAATATTATCATTAAATTTCTTAACTTTACTTTCATTTTAAAATCCTCCTTTAATTATAGTTAGTCTACACATTTTCTAATTTATATATCACCATTCTAAATAATTGAAAATTTAATCCTATTGTTTTTGTAGGTTAATTATATTATTATCAGGAAAGAAAGTAAGTAACCAATGTTACCAAATTATTCTTTTTTTTTGAAGGTTTAATATGAAAGCATTATCAGAAGGGGGGTATCGCTTCTATTTTTCCAGTGAAAATTTTTTTTCGATAAAAGTAAAACCAATATCTAATAAAACGGCAATAATAATTGCAGGAATAGCTCCTCTAAATACTTTAGACATATTTAAATTGGTCAATCCCTCATAGATAAATTCTCCCAAACCGCCTGC
>JBAUBA010000135.1:0-1914 GCA_049676265.1 Atribacterota bacterium | reverse complement strand
AATGTCTCCTCTATGCAGCTCATTTTTTTCCATTCCTACTAAATTGAGGGCTACCCTGCTTCCCGGAAAGGCTTTTTCTACTTTTTCTTTGTAGGTTTGTAAGCTTCTAAGGCGGGTTTTTTTATAAGAAGGAAAAATGGTTACTTCCATCCCCTGGTGTAGAGTTCCTCCTATCAAAGTGCCGGTAACCACTGTACCGCTTCCTTTAATATTAAAGACCCGGTCGATGAATAGCCTCGGTTTTCCAATATCTTTTTTGGGCTTCATCTGAGAGATCAAATTTTGGATGGCCGATTTAATCTGGTCAATTCCTATATTTTTTACCGTACTTACTTTTACTACCGGTGCATTGAAGAGAACGGTCTTTTTTAACCTCTCTTTGATCTGTTTTTCCACAATATTTAATCTGGTTTGGTCTACCAAATCGATTTTGGTTATGGCGATGATGCCATATTTTATATCAAGTAAATCTACAATTTGGAAATGTTCTTCGGTCTGGGGCATCCAGCTTTCATTGGCATCAACAACTAAAATCACCGCATCGATTCCGGTTGCCCCGGCTATCATATTTTTTATAAGATTTTCGTGCCCGGGTACATCGACTATCCCGACTTTTTCTCCGGAAGGAAGCTTCATCCAGGCAAATCCCAGGTCAATAGTCATACCTCTTTCTTTTTCTTCGGGTAGGCGATCAGTATCTATGGAAGTTAGAGCATAGATTAGGGCAGTTTTGCCATGGTCAATATGGCCGGCTGTACCGAAAACAAACATAAAAACCTCTTTTTATTTCATTTTAGAAAAAACTGATGTAACGATTTTTATTACTAAATTGTCAAAAGAAGGGTCAATGCAGCGAGGATCCAGGATAAAAAATTCTTTTTCTTTCCTTCCCAGAAGTGGTGGGCTAAATGAGCGTAATTCTTTAGAAAAAATTTCTACCGGACAGGGAGGTTTTATAATTATTAATTTAGTTGGCAAAGTTTGTCCGGGCAAAGAACCCCCGCCTATAGCAGTTTCCCCTTCTTTGGTAAATGCCGGGATATCTTTTTCTTTTAGTTTTTGGCAGATATTCTGGCTTCGAGCAGTAATTTTATCTAAGGGACAGGAAATCATTTTCCAGATGGGAATTTTGCTTACCGCTTCACCTTTTAGATAAGATAGTAAAATTTCCTGAAGGATAACTAAAGTTATTTTATCCACCCTTAGTGTCCGATATAAAGGATGCTGCGAGATTTTTTTCAGATAAACTTCTTTTCCGCAAATAACTCCTCCCTGGGGACCTCCCAGGAGCTTATCTGTGCTAAAACAGACAATATCGGAACCTGCTCTAATGCTTTCTTGAACGGTTGGTTCGTGTTTTAATCCAAATGTTTCAGTAGCTAAGAATGTTCCACTGCCCAAGTCTACTATTACCGGCAAATTATATTTTTTCCCCAATTTTTTAAGTTCTTTAACTTCAACTTGCTGAACAAAACCGTTCATATGAAAATTACTTTGATGGACTTTTAATATTAAAGCAGTATTATCATTAATTACTTTTTCGTAATCCTCGATAAAGGTCTGGTTGGTGGTGCCGACTTCTCGAAGATGAGCACCGCTTTGTTCTAATATCTCCGGAATGCGGAATCCTCCCCCGATTTGCACCAATTCTCCTCTGGAGACAATCACTTCTTTATTTTTAGCCAGAGTATTTAATATCAAAAATATTGCACCGGCATTATTATTAACCACCAAACTTTTTTCTGAATGGCTGAGGGTGCAAAGTAATTTCTCGACAATTTCTCCCCTTTTTCCTCTGCTGCCTTCTGCAAGATCATATTCCAAATTAGTATAACCCTGCAAAGAGCTTTGAACTGCTGCAAGCATCTCTTTACCCAGTGGTGCTCTCCCCAGGTTAGTATGAAGAATTACTCC
>JBAUBA010000134.1:0-5891 GCA_049676265.1 Atribacterota bacterium | reverse complement strand
GAATTTAGCAGCTTGTCGGATTGCTAATATTTCAGCATGAGCAGTAGGATCCTGTAACTCTTCTTTCTGGTTATGAGCCCGGGCGATTATCTTGTTTTGATAAACAACTACCGCTCCTATCGGCACTTCCTGACGGGAATAAGCGATTTCTGCCTCTTTCAGGGCTTCTTGCATCAAGCTAATATCTTTATCATTATTTTTTGGCATATTTTATATGAAGACTTTCCGGAAGTATTGCTACTGGTGCGCCCGGAGGGACTCGAACCCCCAATCTACTGATCCGTAGTCAGTTGCTTTATCCAATTGAGCCACGGGCGCATTATTAAAACAAAAGTTCCCTATTGATTTTATTATAATTTAAATCCTTAGTCAAATTTATTCGTATCGCGTATCGAGTATTGCGTATTGCGTAAAAACCAGTTAATTCATTAATAGAGTTAGTTGCACCTTAGCGATTAATAGCGTATAACGGGCAGCGTTTAGCATATAGCATGATTAATGAAAGGTTTTTTTGTATAATTTATAATTTTACCCACCTTCACCCTAAACCGACAAAGAGAAAAAGGATAAAGATTATTTATATGTATTCTTCTATTTTTTTGTAGGGGGCGGATTTATCCGCCCCGGATTAGTTGTCAATTTTTTTAGCGGGTTCGCTAAATTGAGCTCTTACATATTCCTCATTACGGGCAGACACAAGGTCTGCCTCTACATCTTTTTATTTCTATTTTCGCGATACGCGATACGCGATACGATTTTTATTAATTGAAATATTCGTTTAATTTTGTTATATTTAGTAAGCAAGTTTTTTAATTTTATTAAGGAAAGATAAATTAAAAAGGAATTGTATTTTGAATGATAAGAAAACCCCAGGATTTAAAAGATAAAAGAATTACTATAATGGGATTAGGATTAAATCAAGGTGGCTTGGGAGTTGCCCGGTTTTTAGCAAAGGCCGGTGCTAAAATTTTAATTACAGATTTAAAGACTGAAGAAGAGCTTGGATCTTCTTTAGAAAAATTAAAAGATTTCGATGTTAAATATATCCTGGGCCGACACCGGGAAGAAGATTTTATCAATACAGATATGATAATTCAAAACCCGGCCGTTCCTCACAATTCAAAGTACTTAAAAATTGCCCGAAAACATAAAATTCCTATTAAAACTGATTTAGATCTTTTCTTTCAGCTTTGCCCCTCAAAAAATATAATTGCTGTTGCCGGAACAAAAGGTAAAAGCACTGTATCTCAACTTATTTATCATATCTTTAAAGAAGCTCAAAAAGATGCAATTTTAGCCGGTAATATTGGTATCTCCGTTTTAGATATTTTAGAAAAAATCAACCCTCAAACCTGGCTAATCTTAGAAATATCTACCTGGCAGATGGAGGGGATAAGAAATCGTAAATTTCGACCGCAAACCGCAGTTTTAACTAATATTCTACCTGACCACTTAGACCGCTATCCTAATTATAAAGAGTACATCCGGTCAGAAAAATTAATCTTCAAGCACCAAAGGCCAAATGATAATCTGATAGTAAATTATGATAATGAGGAAACTATTAAAATTAAAAAAGAAGCCGGGTTACCAATTTACTGGTTCAGCGCTAAAGAAAAGGTAGAACCCGGGTGTTATTTAAAAAATGACAAGCTGGTCTTTCAGTCAGGAGAATATAAAACGACTTTCGCTAAAATCTCCGACCTTCTTCTCCCCGGGCTACATAATCTGGAAAATATTTTAGCAGCGAGTACAGTAAGTTTTATTCATAACATCCCAGGAAATATTATTCTAAAGGCCCTAAAAAATTTTCCCGGAATTCCATACAGATTAGAATTTATCGGAGAAGTTAGAGGAATTAAATTTTATAATGACACCTGTGCCACCACTCCGGAGGCAACTTTAGCCGCTTTAGGATCTTTCACCGAACAGCCTGTTATTTTGTTCTTGGGCGGTAAGGATAAAAAATTAAATTATGAAAATTTTGGAGAAGCCATTGGGAAAAATAAAGAAATTAAAAAGATTATCCTCCTGCAACACCCCGACTATGACGCCTCTTTAAAAATACTTTCTGCCTTAAAAAAACACCTTGATTCAGAAAAAATTATCCTTACTTCAAGCTTGAAAGTGGGAGTCGAAGCAGCCCTGCAACAGGCACAAGCAAATGACCTTGTTCTTCTTTCCCCTGCAGCAGCCAGTTTTGGAATGTTTGAAAATGAATTTGACCGTGGAGATCAATTTAATAAAATAGTAAAAAACCTCAAATAATCTATTTGTAATAATTTAATTTTCATAAGATTAAAATATTGGAGAACTTTTTACACATAAATAGTTAAAAAACAGATAAAATTAGAGTAAATTTACATTCACCATGCCGAAAAGATAGAGTACCGCAATTATTAAGGGCTGATGGAGCAAATAGATTAATAAGGAATGTTTTCCCAAAAAACATAAAATTTTTATCCCTGAAAAGAAAGAAATATCAGCAAGTTGAAACCTTCGAGAGTAATCTGAGTAAAGTAAATTACCAAAAAATATCCCCATTAAAACCACTCCAAACCAAGGTAAAAGAGGGAAATAGTCAACCGAATAAAATTGAGCTGGCCTAAGCCCTAACCATGACAGCCAATAAAAATTAAAAGCAAAGCCCTTTAGATATGCCCCCAAAAATATACAAACTAAACCAATTGATAGATTCCAATAGCGGAGTTTCAGAAAAGGATAAGCTAAAATAATGGAAATTCCGATAAGATGAAGTATACCAAAAATTACAAAAGCCTTGCCTAAAAATATTCGAGTTACCAGGGTTATAATTAAACCCCAGGAAAATACCTTCAAGCCTCTTCGAAGATATTTTGTGAATAATTTATTTTTATCTTTATGAATTTTCTTAGTCCTGGAAAAACTGACACTAAGGGATACTCCGACCAAAAAAATAAACGTCGTAGCAGTTACCCGCGCAAAATACATCCAAAAGCCAGAATAAACATTGACATTATAATGAGCAAAATAGTGCAAATTATAAAGTAGATGATAGAGCACCATCATAATGATGGCAATCCCCCGCAGGAAATCTATTTCCCAGAATCGTTGTGTTACTTTTTTTTCTTCCATAAAACCTTTCTAAAAAGATAAAAGTTAGTTTTTTATCTCCCATTTTAATTTCACTTATATACAGTGCAGGCATGCACTTCGTAAGGTTTGATTTTTTAAGTAAATTTTATTGTTCTGCTAATTCCAGGGCAACTTCCACCATCTGGTTAAAGGTCTTCTGCCGCTCTTCTGAAGTGGTCTCTTCTCTGGTTACTAAACTATCAGAAACAGTTAAAATCGAAAGAGCATTAACTTTAAACTTTGCTGCCAGAGTATATAAAGCAGCTGTCTCCATTTCTACCGCCAATACCCCGTAATTTGCCCAATGCTTCCAGGAGTTAGGTTCATCGTGATAAAAAGTATCGGTAGTTAAAACACTCCCTACTTTTACCGAGATGCTTTTCTCTAAGGCAATATCATAAGCTTTTTTTAAGAGGTTAAAATTTGCAGTTGAAGCATAATCCATACCAGTAAAACGCATTTTGTTAATATATGAATCTGTTGATGCACTCATGGCCAAAATAACGTCTCTAATTTTTATATCTGGCTGCATGGAGCCACAGCTTCCGATTCGGATTAAATTTTTTGCTTTAAAACTTGTAATAAGTTCATTTAAATATATTGATATCGAAGGTATCCCCATACCTGTACCCTGGATTGAAACTCTTTTTCCTTTATAAGTTCCGGTATAGCCATACATACCACGCACCTCATTATAACAGATAGCATCGGTAAGGAAATTTTCCGCTATATATTTTGCCCTCAAGGGGTCGCCGGGAAGTAAAACTGTGCTGGCAATTTCCCCTTCTTTTGCCCCAATATGTATACTCATAATTATTTGTCCTCCTGCTTAGATAGATTAAATTAGTCGTTAGTATAAGATTAGCGTAGAGCATATAGCGTTTGGCGTATAGTTGCGGGCTACAAGTGTAAGTAAAATACAATTAAGTAATTCTCCAATTTAGCAATTGAGCTATTAATTAAATAATAAATGTAGGGGTAGACCTTGTGTCTAGCTTCCGTAGGACAGGCGGTTCCGTCTGTCTATTTCTTCAACACGGCACGCCGTGCCTCTACCTTATGGGCGCGTATGCAATACGTCCCTACTTCTCTTTATAAACTTGTAACTCGCAACCTGCAACTTGTAACCTATATTTTAACCGGTAAACTGGCAAACCGGGTAACTGGGTAACTAATACATACGAAATACGAATTTAGTTTTCTTCATTAAACTTTATTATACACTTCTCAATATACTGCCTAAACTTTTTGCCATTCATCTTATCGTGCCTGGCATCATAAGTAACGTGATTTTTATTATAAGGAGAACTTTTGGCAAATATTACAAATGAGCCCTTAAAATATCTGGAAACTATTCTTGCGCTTTTAGGTAGTAGAATTCTATTGCCCTTTTCATTATATCCCAGATAACCTTTCTCCCATACTTCTTTTTCTGTGTAATGACCGGGCTCTAATTCGGTTACCTTTTCTTTTATAAAAGATGGGTTAATATTAGGTGTAATCGGCTTTAAACCGGCAGTTTCCAAGCGAAAATAAGCCCAACCTGCATTATTGGGAAAATAATTAAATTCCAATACTTTCGGTTTAATAATCCTCACTGAATTTGGGGTATTAAATTCAATACACCTTTTCTCTGTTGATTTTTTTGCGCTCGTCAAATCATGACCTCCACCTGCGGGGAATAGAGTATGATTTAAATTGCCTGCAGAACCTAATTTGTTAAGAATAGAAATTATACTATCGGTATCCTTCCAAAGACAATTGTTTGGGATAGCTGTCGGAAATAATTCTCTGATAACTTTTTCCCAAACAATCAAATTTTCCGTTTCGAAATCACCTCTGTCTAATTTCATAATTTCTCCTCCCTTTAGATAATGTTTTTAAATATTTTCCATCTTATTAACAAAAAAATTGCCACCACCTTATAAAGGGTTGAGACAATTTTTAATATCTTCAGTTAGAATAAATAATGAATAATCTGTTTTGGTTTTACCAATATCGTAATAAAAAATACTACGATTTTCTATTAAATCATGCAATATGGCAGCCCTCTTAGTTTATAAAAAATGGCGGAGAGAGAGGGATTCGAACCCTCGGAGCAGGCCTTAACCCGCTCAATTGCTTAGCAGGCAACCACCTTCGGCCACTCGGTCATCTCTCCACTTAAAAGTATAACATAATAATTTTTTTCAGGCAAGAAAAACCAACAAATTTGTATCTCGTATCTCGTGAATCGTATCTCGTACATTAGCGTACAGCGTTTAGCGTAGAACTTATAGGATATTAGTTTCCCAGTTACCCGGTTACCCAATTTACCGGTTATAAGGATATAAGATACAATGTAGGACAGGTATCTCGCTCGTTTAAGATGTCATTGCGACCATAGGGAGCGCGGTAATCTTTTTTAATAGGGAAAAAAAGATGCCTGGCACTTTTGTTTCCCTATTGCTTGCGATAAACACTAAAATATATTAGAATATGCTAAGTAAAAATGGATTAGAAGCCAGAAGACAGAATCCAGTATTCAGAATTATTTTAGTATATAAGGTAATATTATATTGTTAAGTTATTTTATATTCTTCTTACTCCTGACTACTGGCTCCTGAATTCTTATTTCTTTAACACGATACTCGATACGAATATAATTTCAACCCATAATAAAGGAGAGACTGAAAAAGTGAAGCAATATCAATATGAGGTAATTGTAGTAGGTGCCGGCCATGCCGGATGTGAAGCAGCTCTGGCCGCTGCCAGAATGGGAGCAAAAACACTCCTTATTA
>JBAUBA010000133.1:0-1852 GCA_049676265.1 Atribacterota bacterium | reverse complement strand
CTGAAGGCCTTATTTTGCAAGGGTTTCAGACTGCAAAAAATACAATTTTTCGCCCTTTTTTATCTCATTTCTCCCTATTTTAGAAGTATCACCAACATCCTATATAACAAAAAAACGCAGAAACCCTTATATTTCCTGCGTTTTAAAGACCTACCATTTTTATTATAAAAACTGATAATCTTCTAATTCTATATATATTTATCTCCCTTAACTTGGCTAAAAATTAGTTTTCCTATTCCTCTCTTTTTCCTTCTTAATGATAGAACCTTCTCCTGTCGTTCTCAGGAAAACTCTATAAAATAAGGGTTTTAAAGGACGAAAAGGAACAGAGAACCGTTCCCTGTTCCTTTTAAAAAAAGGACCAAAATCCAAAGTTCAATTAATTCTTATTTTCTTATTGCTTCGTCCCAAGCTGCCGCTGTGATTCTTTTAACCAATAATTGGCTTCGGCATTATCAGGCTCTATCTCCAGGACTTTTCGGTAATTTTGGATTGCTTGCTGATAATCTCCGGTTTCAAAATATACCCTTGCAAGCCAGTAATAGGCCTTGGCAAACCTTGGATTTAGGCGAATTGCCTCACGATAGGAATCGATTGCCTGGTTGAAGTTCTTGCTTTCATAATAATTATACCCCTGTTCGTACAGGATGTATGCTTGCTTACCATGTTTGATGGATGCCTGTATTTTGTCATAAAAATACTGTGCTCTGGGATAGTTAGGATCAAGGTTGAGTACCCTCTCCCAGTAAAATAAAGATTTTTCTAAATCTCCGGTTTCATAAAAGACCCGGGCAGCCCAGTAATTGGAATCAATTAAATCAGGATACTCTTTAATCGAGTTCAAGAAGTAGGTGAGAGACTGTTCATAATCACCTTTCTGATAGGAATTAGAACCCAAACGATAATAGGCATGGGCTAAATTCTGTTGGGCTTGTGGAGAGGTAGAGGTCAAATCTGTCCCCTTGATTAGATCCAGGTATTTTTCCCATTGTTCCGCTTCCCGGTAATACCAGTTGGTATGCTGATACATCAGTGCCAGGTAATAATTGGCTTCAATGAATTCCGGATCGATTTCGAGGGCTTGTTGAGCATAACCAATGGCTTCAGACCACAGTTTTCTGCCGGGGTAATGGCCACCTTCCTGGTAGGTATCCAGGGCTTCTTCCATCTTATTCACTGCCCTTTGCAGGTAGTCCACTGCCTGGGGTTGGGTATTACTTAAAATCTGCAGTTGTTGTGCAAGGCCATTGAGAATAAAAATTTGGGAAACGATGATGAACAACAATAGCATCATTGTATAATATATTGTCTTATTCGATTTCATTTATAAATTCCTCCTTAATATATATTTATATATTTTCTTTCAAATCAAGCACTTATTGAGACCACTGGTGCTTTGCTTGTAATCAGGTTTTTTTGTTTCCCACCAATAGCAGCACTATACCGCCTACCAGCGCAATACCTCCCACGATTGGTGGTAATGGAAATGTTTTTGTCTTCTCAGTAGTTACCTGAACTGGACCAAGGTCGATGACTTTCTCACTGGAGGTATATTGTATGCCTTGATAGGTAAAGGCCACAATCCCCACGATAATGAGGATAATGGCTATTACTGTGTTTGTTTTCATTTATTTAATCCTTTCTTTTATCTATTAGTATAGATGATTTCTCTTATTGACTAATCTGCTCGATCGACTGCACGAGCTTTAAAGCAACTTCGTTGTCCACTTTTTTATTATCCAAAATAGTTCTACAGGTAATGCTTTCTTCGTAAAATTTCTTGTTGGCTTTTACATCGGCATGAATAATGGAACCTTTAAGGGCAAAACCGGCATAGAGACCCTTGCTGTAA
>JBAUBA010000132.1:0-2487 GCA_049676265.1 Atribacterota bacterium | reverse complement strand
ATACTATTATTCACTTTATTTTTATGATTTCATCTAAGATTTTTTCGGCCATATCAATTTTTGGCATCAGGGATAATTCCCGGACGGTTCCTTTGCTATTTATCAGACTGGCTTTATTTTTATCTGAGCCAAATCCGGCTTCTTTTGCCGATATATCATTAGCGACAATCAGGTCTAATTTTTTTTCCTTCAATTTTTTAAGTGCGTTAGCCGCCAAATTTTCCGTTTCCGCGGCAAACCCGACCAATATTTTATCTTCTTTTTTCCTTCCTAATTCATAAAGGATATCGGGAGTTCTTTCCAGCTCGATAAGCGATTTTTCATCCTTCTCTTTTTTGAGCTTTCCGGCAAATACTTCTTTGGGTCGAAAATCGGCCACTGCGGCGGCAGAAATTATTATATCCGCTTCCGAAAAGTGTTTAAAAACTTCTTTTTTCATCTCTTCCGCAGATTCAATTGAAATTGTGGTAATCCCTTTGGGGGCGGGTAAAGAAGTTGGCCCGGTTATCAGAATAACCCTTGCCCCTCTGGCCCGGGCAATCTTGGCTAAAGCAAATCCCATCTTGCCGGAAGAATAGTTAGAAATAAATCTTACTTTATCAATAGGTTCTCTGGTGCAGGAAGCAGTAACCAATACCGTCTTGCCCTGATAATCATTTTTAAAGGTTAGGGCGTACTCAATTGTATCTACTATATCTTCGATATTTGCTAATCTTCCCTCTCCCGTTTCGCCGCAAGCCAATCGGCCATATTCTGAATCGATAAACTCATACCCTAAGGCGGATAATTTTTCTACATTCTGTTGATACAGGGGGTTAGAAATCATATTCTTATTCATTGCCGGAGCAAAGATGACCTTCGCTTTGAAAGCCATCACTGTGGTAGTTAACATATCATCGGCAATACCGTTGGCAATTTTACCGATAATATTTGCAGTAACCGGGGCAACCAATATCAGGTCAGCCCATTCGGCAAGAGAGATATGTTTTACTACCATCTTATCATTTGTAGAAAACAGATTAATTATTACCGGATTTCCGGAAAGAGTAGAAAAGGTTAAAGGCTGAATAAATTTGGTGGCAGATTCAGTTATAATTACAAAAACCTCTGCCCCTCTTTTCTTTAATAAACTCACTATCTCCGCTGCTTTATAAGCAGCTATGCTTCCGGTAACTCCCAGGAGTATTTTTTTCCCTTTTAACACTTTCTTTACCTCTTTATATATCGTATCGCGTATTGCGTTAAAGAAACTAGGATTCGAGTGTAGGGGCACGATGCATCGTGCTCTAAGATGTCAGAATGCAAATATAAGATAAGGCAGGGCACGATGCGTCGTGCCCCTACATCTGTCATTCCCATGAAAATGGGAATCTATTCTTTATTTATAACAAGCCTTTGGATTTTTTAGGTTTTTCAACCTTACCAGATGTGACTTCAGATTTTACAGGCTTTTCAACCTTACCAGATGCATCTTTAGATTTTACGGGTTTTTTAGCTTTATCAGATAATTTTTTAGATTTTACAGGCTTTTCAACTTTATCAGATAAGTCTTCAGGTTTTACAGATTCTCCAACTTTGCCAAGTAGTTCTTCAATTATTGTAGGTTTTTTAGCTTTATCAGATAATTTTTTAGATTTTACAGGCTTTTCAACTTCATTTAATAAGTCTTCTGTTTCTACAGATTCTTCTATTTTCACGGAATCCTCTTCTTCTTTAAATACATCTTCAGACTTTAGAAACACTTTTTTCTCTTTAATGAATACCTTCCCTGCTTTTATCTCCCCTAAGGCAATCGACATAGGCATCCTATGTTTGACTGCTATTAAAGGTTTAGCTCCTTTTTCTAACTCTTTTACCCTTTTTGCTACCATCATCGCTAATAAATATTTATTATTCTCCATGTTTATTTCTCACCCTTCCTCTTGCTAAAAATATACTATTTTACAACTTTACAACGAAAAATCATTTTTTATAATTTACTATTTTGCACCTTTCGGCAATTACAATAGACTCTAATTTTTTTAGAGCAGTTTCTATATTATCATTCACTACCAGATAATTATAGTTTTTTTTATATTTTATTTCAATACGGGCATCTTTTAGTCTTTTTTCCAGGGCTTTTTCTACCTCTGTATTTCTTTTTCGCAATCTGTCTTCTAAGTCCTTCCAGGTTGGAGGAGCTATAAAAATAAAAATGCCATCAGGGAATTTCTTCTTTACCTGCATAGCACCCTGAACATCTAATTCCAGCAGGACATCTCTCCCTTTTGGAAGTTCATCTATTAAAAATTTTACCGGTGTACCCTTATAATCTCCGTGAACAATAGCCCATTCTACAAATTTGTTTTCCTTTATCATCTTTTTAAATTCATCTACAGTTACAAAATAATAATCCTTGCCTTCTATTTCACCCTTTCGAGGTGGGCGGGTATTCACCGACACAGAATATTCTAAATCGGGGAAAATATTAAACACCTTTTCCCTTAG
>JBAUBA010000131.1:0-2818 GCA_049676265.1 Atribacterota bacterium | reverse complement strand
AGAGAATGGAACACATGAAACCAGAAGAAATTGTAGAATTATTTAAAGAAAAATTTAATGATTCGATTACAAATAGCAGGATAGAAACAAAAACAGCAGGATTAAAAAAGAATAGCTATAGTTTAATATGGTTAGAGACAGAACTAAAGGACTTTAAAGAAGCAGTTAAACTTTTGTGCACTATTCAATTTCCTCATTTTGCTATAATTTCAGGTAATGATGCCGGGGAAGAAATTAAATTAACCTATCATTTCTCCATTTATTATGGAGAGAGATCTAAAGAGATATCCTTAAATTTAACTACCAACTTACCAAAAAATAATCTTAAGTTACCCACTATTACCGATCTAATACCGGGGGCTCAAACTGCCGAAAGAGAGATAAAAGAAATGTTGGGAGTGACAATAGAAGGCCTGCCCGATTTAGGGAATATTTTCTTACCTAAGGATTTTCCAAAAGATGTTTATCCGTTAAGAAAAGACGAAACAGGAGCAGCAAAAATGGTTAGTAAAGAAGAAGAGGTGAAAAAAGTTGAATAAAAAGACTTACTCTATACCTATAGGTCCAGTTCATCCATCTTTAGAAGAACCGATGACTTTTAATTTTGAAATATATGGAGAGCGCATTGAAAAGGTAAATTTAGCACCCGGGGATAATCATCGAGGAATTGAATTTATGGGAAGACAGAGGAATCCAATTCAAATTATTTATTTAGCTGAAAGAATATGCGGTATCTGTTCTGCTTCTCATCCTTTTGCTTTTTGTCAAGCAGTGGAGAATGCTGCTGGGATTGAAGTTCCCGAAAGAGGCCAATATATTCGGGTGATTATTGCTGAATTAGAAAGAATTCATTCGCATATTTTATGGGCCGGGATCGCCGGTCATGAATTGGGCTTTGATTCTGTTTTATATATATCTTGGAGAGCGAGAGAAGAAGTATTAGACCTTTTAGAATATCTTACTGGAAATAGGATTAATTATGGAGTATTTATGATAGGTGGAGTAAGAAGAGATATTACAGAAGACCAGATACCTCGAATTCGAAAAACTTTAGAATATTATAAAGATGTCTACGGAAAAATAGAAGATATATTCTTAAAGGACCCTACTATTGCTTTAAGAACAAAGAATGTTGGTGTTTTAACGAAAGAAGATGCCCTCCGTTTATGTGCAGTGGGACCTACTACCAGAGCATCAGGGATAAAAAAGGATGTAAGACAGGATCAACCTTATTCGGCCTATGCTGACTTGGAAGTTAAAGCCATTACTCCGGACGTGTTAACCGGAGAAGTAAACGGTGATGTCTACGATCGGATAATTGTTCGATTGTTGGAATTGGTACAATCAATACAGATTATCGAACAATGTTTAGAAAATATACCTTCAGGAGAAATTGTAGCCGAGAAGAAGTTGGTTAAATTATTAAATCAATTAAAGAAAGCTAAAGGTGAAGGAATCGGAAGACATGAAGCCCCTCGCGGTGAAGTATTTCATTATGTAAAATTAGCAGAAGCAGAAGTACCGGAAATCTGGAAGGCTCGTGCTCCCACCTATAATAATTTAATGCCCTGGGCTCCCATGCTCTTGGGAGAACAAATAGCTGATATCCCGATTGTTATAGCATCTACTGACCCATGCATAGCCTGTATGGATAGAGTTACTATTTTAAATAAGGATAATGGGCAGAAGGATGTGTTAACTAAGAAAGATTTACATGAATTGAGTGTGCAAAAGACAAGGAGGATTACTCCATGACTACTATAGGTATATTGTTATTGAAAATAATAGGAGCAATTGTAATTGCTTTTTTAGGAGTAGTAGTAGGTTTGTTTTATAAAGGCCTTGACAGAAAATTAGCAGCAAGGATGCAGGCTCGAGTTGGTCCTCCCATAAGACAGCCTTTTATAGATTTCTTTAAGTTAATGATTAAAGAAAATATTGTGCCACAAAACGCAGTCCCCTGGATATTCAATGGAGCACCGATTATGGCTTTGGTATCTTCCATTACTATCTTACTTTATTTACCTGTAGGGAATATTCCTCCCTTGTTAAGTGGATATGGGGATATTATATTAATTATATATTTGCTGACTCTACCGGCTATTGGAATGGTAGTGGGAGGTTTTGCCTCTGGTTCTCCTTATGCTAATGTGGGAGCACAAAGAGAGATGGTAATGATGATGAGTTATGAACTTCCTTTGGTAACGGCAGTTGTTGCTTTGGGCTGGAAATTAAGTCAGGTTTATCCTCAGCTTAATATTTTCTCTTTAGCGGTGATTAATGCTCATCCTATTTGGGGGTTAGTGGGCCCATTAGGTTTTATTGGTGCAATTTTGCTATTTATTACTCTTGCAGCGGTTACACCGGGAGAACTCTCTAAAGTACCTTTTGATGCACCGGAAGCTGAAACGGAATTAGCCGGAGGAATATTGGTAGAGTATTCGGGAAGAAATCTTGCTCTATTTGGTTTAGCTGATGCGGTAAAGACAGTAGTAATGATGTCCTTAACTGTAGCTTTATTTTTCCCTTATAATCTATCTCACTTGCTTGCTTTAAGTGGAGCATTTGCTCTAATAGTGGATGTACTGTTCTTTTTATTAAAAATGTTTTTAGTAATGTTTTTCGAAGTAACTTTTGTTAGGATTGCATTTGCTCGTTTAAAAATAGACCAGGTTTCCTTTGCTTACTGGGTTCCGGTAGCGATTATAGGTTTACTCGGTCTTACATTCATCGTTTTAGATACTATTATAGTTTGAGGTGATAAAATGGCAACACCAATGGGATTTGAACTGCTAAAACAGTTATTTAAAAAACCGGC
>JBAUBA010000130.1:0-2228 GCA_049676265.1 Atribacterota bacterium | reverse complement strand
GGTAGCCTTGTGGGCGTATAGCAATACGCCCCTACTTACGGATTCCGCATCAAGTGCGGAATAACATAATATTTTTTACTCGATACACGATACACGATAAGAATTTATTCTGACTCCTGACTTCTATCCTCTTTTTCCTATGGTACTTTTCTTTGTTTTTACTCGATACTATATACTATATACCAGATACTGTTTTAGTGTTTGCTAAAGCGTATCGTTATAGCTATAATTAAAAAGAATTTATGCAAAAGGAGAGAATAAAAATTAAGACCATTATCTTTGACTTAGATGATACCCTGATTAAGACTTCCAAGTTATATAATCGTGCTCGTGATGAATTTTCATCGCTTATGCAAGAATTAGGTTTTGACAGTGAAGAGTCTTTAATTAAGCTTGATGAAGTTGATATTAGCTATATAAAAGAATATGGTTTTGTGAAAGAAAGATATCCTCTCAGTTTGGGAAAAACTTATGAGTATTTTTGTAAAATAAATGGCGAAAAAATTAATCCGGTTTTAAAAAAGAAGATTGAAGACATAGGGTGGCAGGTTTTTAGACAAATTCCTGAATTAGTCGATGGAGTTTATCAGATATTAGATACTTTAAGTAAAAAGTATTTTTTGATTTTAGCTACCCTTGGAGACCCCAAAGTGCAGGAAGGAAAAGTACGATCAAGCGGTTTAAAAAAATATTTTTCAGAAATTTATGTCTTAAAACATAAAAATGTCGAGGAATACCAGAATATTTTAAGCGAACATAATTTGGACAAAAAAGATACCTGGATAGTAGGTAATAGTGTTCGTTCAGATTTGAATCCCGGTTTGAAATTAGGTATAAATTGTATCCTAATTCCTTACTTAAGCTGGAAGTTTGAGGAGGAAGAGCCCCTATCAAAAAAATATTTACAGTTAGATTCCTTAGAAGAGGTATTAAATTATCTTTAGGTAAAAAAATAACAAATTGATAAGAAAACTAAAATATCCGAGATATTTAAATATAAAAGAAAAAGAATTTGATAGACGGATTGAGAAGGCTTTTAAATTACTCTCGTCATGTGAAGTATGTCCTCGTAAATGCGGGATGAACCGCCTGGAAGGGAAAAAAGGTTTCTGTCGTTCAGGTGGAGAGGTGATAGTTTCCAGTTATAATGCTCACTTTGGGGAAGAACCGCCCCTGTCGGGTAATTATGGTTCAGGTACCATATTTTTCACCAACTGTAATTTAAAATGTGTTTATTGTCAGAATTATCCCATAAGCCAGTTAGGAAATGGTAATAAAGTTAATTTATCAGAATTAGTTAAAATTATGCTTGCTTTACAAAAAAGAAAATGCCATAATATTAATTTAGTGACTCCAACTCATTTTGTACCGCAAATAGTAAAAAGCATTAAGACAGCTGCTAAAATGGGTTTAAATATCCCTATCGTATATAATACCAGTGGATATGAATCGGTCGAAACTTTAAAACTTCTTGACGGTATTGTGGATATATATTTACCCGATGCCAGGTATGCCGATAATGAGGTAGCCAGAAAATATTCATCCGCCCCTGATTATTTTGAAATAATGAAGAAGGCGTTGAAGGAGATGCATCGACAGGTGGGTGATCTGACAGTAGACAAAAACGGAATGGCTCGTTCGGGATTAATTGTTCGACATTTAGTTTTACCTGAGGGCTTAAGTGGGACCAGAAAAATTATGCGTTTTATCGCCCGGGAGATTTCTCCTCATACTTATATAAGTATGATGGCTCAATATTTTCCGGCTTACCAGGCCGGCCAATTTCCTCCTTTATCTCGAAGGATAAATAAGGGAGAATATAGAGAGGCATTACAGGCTTTTAAGGAAGAGGGATTGGAAAATGGCTGGTTTCAGAAAGATATATAAAGTTGTGAATGTCGTATTGTAATTATTTTAAAGAGAAAGAAAAGGGAAAATATGAAAGGTATTCAAGCAGAAATTTATTTATTGATAATAGTGATTATCTGGGGTTCTACCTTTGCCTTAATTAAAGGGGTTATTGAGTTGATTCCTCCTTATACTTATCTAACTTATCGGTTTTTATTGGCTGTCCTGATTCTGGTAGTTATATTTTGGAAAAGACTTAAAAAGTTCAATATAATGATTTTAAAGAAAGGCTCTTTAATTGGGATTTTCCTCTTTTTAGCTTATACCCTTCAGACTGTGGGGATAAAGTACACCACAGCTACCAAAGCCGGTTTTATTAC
>JBAUBA010000129.1:0-4078 GCA_049676265.1 Atribacterota bacterium | reverse complement strand
AAGGTTTAGATGCCGGGACTGCTTTTGAGATATTATCTATCGATATTGCTGATGTTGATGTAGGTAAAAATATTGGTGCAATGCTGCAGACTGATCAGGCAGAAGCTGATAAGAAGATTGCTCAGGCGAGGGCTGAACAGAGAAGAGCATTAGCGGTAGCTCAGGAGCAGGAAATGAAGGCTAGAGTTCAGGAAATGAGAGCAAAGGTGGTAGAAGCAGAAGCAGAAGTTCCCAAAGCAATGGCAGAAGCCTTAAGAAAAGGTAAATTAGGAGTAATGGATTATTACAATTTAAAGAATATCGCAGCTGATACTTCTATGCGGGATAGTATTTCTGAGACCTCAAAGAAGAAAGAAAATAAGTAAGATAACATTATTTTACTAAAAAAGGATAGAATAAACGATGTCATTAATTTCTTATATAATTATTTTCTATATTATAATAAGCTTGTTAAGCCGGATAGGAAATAAGAAAAGAAGATATTATACTTTAATGCGGAAAGAAGAAGAGGATTCTATCCCGGTATTTTCGGAAATCCAGAATGAGGCAGGATTGCTTGGGGAGAAGACTAATATAAAACAAGTTGATAATATAGAAAAAAAGGATAAGATTATTATAGATGACGAGGTTAAAGAATTTTACCAGAAAAAGGATAAAGAGTTTTTAGCTGAAAAATTGGAAATAGAAGATAGGGAAGAAATTTCATCTGTCTGGGAAAGCGGTTTGGAAATATATTTATCTGATAATATTCTGATTAACGGAATAATATTATCAGAAATAATTGCTCTGCCCAGGGCTCTAAGGCCTTATGATTTTCAGATACATAGAAGATAAAGCTAAATTAGTCGTTAGTGAAAAAAAACTAGTGTAGAGCGTACAGCGTTTAGCGTATAGGTATTCAGTATCGCGTATCGAGTAAGGAAAATTATGATTTAAATTTTTATAACTTCAGAAATTTAATCTTATTACTCATTACTCATTACTATATTTAATGAAAGCAGGGAAATATAATAGAACAAGATAAAAGTATAAGTGAAAGTATATTAATTAATAATAAAAATGAGCTAAGGGAACTTTTTGGACAATATGATGAAAATATTAAATTTATCAACCAGTATTTTTCCATAAGAATATCAACACAAAATGACAGCAAGTTAGTTGTTTCGGGGATAAAGAGCGAGACGGATAAGGCTGTAAAAATAATTGAAGGACTTCTCTCAATAATCAGAAAAGGGCATACAATTACTATGGCACAGGTGAAATACCATGTTGAAATGTCTGAGAATAACCAGCCTGTAGATTGGAAATTATTATATAAAGACGTGATTCGCGTTTTTAAAAAAGATAAAGAGATTAGACCAAAAACCTTAGGACAACAGAAATATATAGAAGCAGTTAAAAAGAATGATATTGTCTTTGCTATCGGACCTGCTGGGACGGGAAAGACTTACTTAGCAGTAGCCATTGCCCTGTCTGCCCTAAAGAATGAGGAAGTGGATAGAATAATTTTGGTTAGACCAGCGGTAGAAGCCGGGGAAAGTTTAGGTTATTTGCCCGGAGATTTACTGGAAAAGATAGACCCCTATTTTCGCCCCTTATATGATGCAATGTACGAGATGATGCCTTCCGAAAAATTCCAAAAGTATATGGAAAGAGGGATAATAGAAATAGCCCCTTTAGCCTATATGAGGGGAAGAACCTTAAATAATTCCTTTATTATCCTGGATGATGCTCAAAATACTACTTTGGGTCAGATGAAGATGTTTTTAACCCGATTTGGTTTTGGTTCTAAAGTTATAATTAACGGAGATATTACTCAGATAGATTTACCACTTAAAGAACATTCCGGATTAATAAGAGTGGAAAGGATACTTAAAAAGATAAAAGGTATCGAATTTGTATATCTTAATGATCGGGATGTGGTAAGACACAGATTGGTTCAGGAGATTATCCGTGCTTATGAAAGGGAAGATTTACGGAACCAGAAAAAGGAGTAATGCAATCTCATGAAACTATATGATAAATGGAATAAATGGAAAAGTGGAAATAAAATTTCAGGTAAAAATATGCAAAAGAAAAAATTGATTGATAAAAATATAATACAAAAAATATCTATATTTTTTATTTTGTTAATCGCTATTACCCTCGTTCTGTCTATTAATTTTTTCCCGGATAAAATTCTTTTGAAAGAAGGGCAAATCTGCACGAAAGATATTCTGTCCCCGGGTGATTTTGAATTTGCAGATGTAGAAGCAACGCAAAATTTAAGAGGAAAAGCTGCCAAATCGATAAAAGAAGTGTATGATTTAAATTTAGCCAATATTGAAAATGTTGAAAAAGAAATAGATAGTTTCTTTTTAAAAATAGAAGAATACCAAGAAAAAATAGATGAATCATCTAAAGATACTACTGCCCCTATAGTGGAGACCGATAGCAGGTTGACAGATGTTGAGCTAAACGAAATGGCTATGGCTAATGAAATAAATGAAGATTTAGGATTATATATTAGTGAACAGGTCATAGTAGGTTGTCTCCAACTGGATAATTTATCTTTAGAGAAAATAAAGGTAGATATTAAAAGTTCCGTGAGAAAAATTATGGAACAAGGAATTAAAAAAGATGATTTAGAAAATGCTAAAAAACAATTAATTAGGGAGATTAGTGAGATTTCCCTTGATCATCATGATGCCCTGATTGCCAGCGAGATTGCTACCTCTTTGCTTTTGCCAAGTTTATTTTTAAATGAAGAAGATACAGAAAAAAGACGTCAGGAAGCTATCGCTTCGGTAGATGATATTACAAGAACAATTCAAAAAGGGCAGATAATTATAAGAAAAGGAGAAGTAGTAACTTCGGAAGATATCGCCATTCTTAATGCTTTAGGTTTAAAAAATCCCAAGATAAATTTTTCCAACATTATCGGAATGATTATGATTACTGCGATCTGCCTTTTAGTGGTCTTTTTATATTTAAACTACTTTTATTCTGCTATTTATGAAAATGTAAACAAATTGATATTACTGGGTATTATTTCTATTTTTGTTGTTTTGCTCGCTAAAATAGCAAGTCAAGCATCTGGATATTTGATGCCCATTGCTTCTGCCTCAATGTTAATTGCCATATCTTTAAGTCCCAATATTGCCATATTGCTTACTGTCATATTAAGCTTGTTAATAGGATTTATTCCGGGAGGCGGATTAAATTATATTTTAGTTTCGATAATTAGTGGAATTGTAGCTATATATAGTATTCGGAAAGCTACCCAAAGGTCAAGCCTGACCCGTGCAGGGTTAATTATTGCCGGAGTTAATGTCATTACTATATCAGCTTTTGGTTTAATCAATAATGAAGGTTATTACCTAATTTTACAAAACAATCTATGGGGAGTGTTGAGCGGTTTTTTAGCAGTCATTTTGACTATCGGAATTCTACCTTTCCTGGAAAGCTATTTCGACATTACCACTTCCTTTAAATTGATGGAATTATCTAATCCTAACCAACCTTCATTAAAAAAGATGATATTGGAAGCACCGGGGACATATCATCACAGTATAGTTGTAGGAAATCTCTCTGAGACTGCCGCCGAAGAGATTGGAGGTAATGGATTGTTAGCTCGAGTTGGCGCTATTTATCATGACATAGGTAAAATAAAAAGACCTTATTTCTTTACTGAGAATCAAGAAGCATATAAAAATATTCATGATGAGATGGAACCCAGTTTAAGCGCTTTAGTCATTGCTTCTCATGTTAAAGAAGGGATAGAATTGGCGAAAAAAAATAGGCTCCCCAAGGATATAATTGATATAATCGCCCAACACCACGGAACCAATTTGATTACCTATTTCTTCCACAGAGCTTTAAAAGAAAATGGATCAGCTAATGATGCAGTCGCCGAAGAGAATTATCGTTATTCCGGACCAAAACCCCAGACTAAAGAAGCAGGAATTATTTTATTGGCTGATTCGCTGGAAGCAGCAACCAGAAGTTTAACCAATCCTACACCAACCAGAATAAAAACTTTGGTGAAAGAAATTATCCAGAAGAATTTAGAAAATGGCCAGTTGGAAGAATGTGATTT
>JBAUBA010000128.1:0-2142 GCA_049676265.1 Atribacterota bacterium | reverse complement strand
TCTTTTCTATGATATTTTCTGGATTTTTAAGCCCGGCTGTGTCTATGATTTTAAAAGCTATTCCTTTAATATTTATTAGCTCCTCGATGGCATCTCTGGTTGTTCCCGGAATATGGGTAACAATAGCACGATTTTCTCTTAATAAAGTGTTGAAAAGGCTGGATTTCCCTACATTAGCCTTGCCGACTATCAGAGCACTTATCCCTTCTTTGAGTATTTTCCAGTAATTCAGAGTCTCTATGAGAGAATTAACCTCTTTTAAAATATAACTTATATTTTCCTCTATATTTTTCGGGCTTATCTCTTTAATGTCCTGATCGGGAAAATCCATGGGGGCTTCAATCTCTGCGGAAATCCTTATCAACCTATTCCTCAAATCTACAATCTTCTTCTTCAGGCTCCCGCCTAATTGGGCTAACGAAGAAATTAAACTCCTCTCGGTTTTGGCCTGAATCAGGTCGATTACTGCTTCCGCCTGGCTTAAATCAATCCTGCCGTTTAAAAAGGCTCTTTTAGTAAATTCTCCCGGTTCAGCCATCCTTGCCCCACAATTAATCACTGTTTCAAGAACTTTCCTGAGAGAGAGTATCCCCCCATGACAATTAAATTCTACGGTGTCTTCCCGGGTATAAGTTTGGGGTTTTTTCATTAAAACTAAAATAACCTCATCAATTTTCTCCCCGCTTTCCGGATTTATTACAAATCCGTAATGAACGGTATGGCTGAAGAAACTTTTAATCTTTGTTTTATTTAAATTTTTATCTCTAAATACATCTTGGGTTATTTCTAATACTTTTGGGCCGCTTATTCTGACAATGCCGATTCCGCTCTCCCCAATTGGGGTAGAGATAGCAGCGATAGTATCATTTTCCCAAAATTTCATAGGTCTTCTCCTTAACTAGTTGTTAGTGAATAGTCATTAGTATATAGTATAGCGCATGGTTGCGGATTAGCAAGACGTTTGTTCTGATCAAACTGAAAATTTAAAGCGAAAACCCCGTAATTCAAAATTTAAAACTTTTTTAAATAATGTATTGTTTTTTTGCGTATGGTACAAACTACCTATCCGGGTGTTTCTCTTTTTTTTGAAGAGTTCGATGAACCGAACCAGATATACCATATATTAGTTAATTGTGTTAATTAGTTGTTTATTTAATAGACAGGCGAGACGCCCGTCCTACGGTTTTAGAATAATCTTTGGGGGCGTATGCAATACGCGATACTAAAACAACAAGCATAAAAAGATTAAGATTCATCCTTGGGACAATATCTAACTTTTTATGCTTGTTGATTATTCTTTATTCTTCTTCTTTTGTATTGTTTTCCTTTTCTTTTGGGGCTATAATAACTCTCCTAAAGGGTTCTGTTCCTTCGCTATAAGTTCCCAGTAGGGGTTCCTCCTGTAAAACAAGATGAACAATTCTTCTTTCCACCGCATTCATATAACAAAGAGCAATCTTTTTTCCTGTTTTTTTCACTATTTCTGCTTTTTCATAAGCGTATTTGGAAACAACATCTTCTCTTCTTTCCTTATAACCTTCTATATCAACTATTATTTTTCTTCGCTCGGGTTCTTCAATGTCTTTATTAGATATAATATTAACAATATATTGAAGGGCATCAAGGGTATGTCCATGTCTTCCAATTAATACTCCGGGATTAGAGGTTTTTATTCCTAAAACAATTGTGTCATCCTCTTCATTGTTAATTGGCTGAATTTCTCCGTCCTCTATAATAAAATTTACTATTTTTTCCAGAGTTGTTTGAGCTTTCCCTTGAAGACTTAATTTAAAGTCATTAATATTCCCCAAATCTGTACCCTCTTTCATATCTAAATTATCTTCTTTTGCCTTTTTTATATTTATTAGTTTTGTTCTTGTCAACGGAAGGGTTTCGTCCGTCTACTCCTTCATATCCCGGAATCCATGGTTCTTCTTTGGGGGATACGTGTTTTTCCAGTTTTTTTTCGGTTGGCTTCACTTTACCTGGAACAACTTCCTTTGGCATTTCGTCTATTGCGGGCATTTTCTTATTAATCAGATACTGCTGACCAATCCCTAAAAGGGTAGAGGTAAACCAGTACAGGGTCAAGCCAGAAGGTAAGGTAAAGCTCATAAAACCAATCATCAAGGGCATCATAAT
>JBAUBA010000127.1:0-4730 GCA_049676265.1 Atribacterota bacterium | reverse complement strand
AAGAGGGGGAGGATTTGAAGTTATAGATTTAGGGATAGATGTCTCTCCTGAAAAATTTTTAAAAGCCTCCCAGGAACATCAACCGGATATTTTGGGTATATCCGCTCTACTGACTACTACCATGATTGGCATGATGGATGTCATAACTATTTTTAAAAAAGCAGGTTTAAGAAATAAGATTAAAGTAATGGTAGGAGGAGCACCGGTTACCCAAGAATTTGCTAATGAGATTGGTGCAGACGTATATGCTCCAGATGCTGCCTCGGCAGTAGATAAGGCAAGGGAGTTATTAAAAATTTAAGGGGATAATTTTAAATGTTGATTATTGGAGAAAAGATAAATTCCAGTCGAAAAGATATTAAAGATATAGTAGAAGGCAAAAACAAAGAGTTTATTCAAGAGCTAGCCCGAAAACAGGTTGAAGGTGGAGCCCAGATGCTGGATTTAAATATCGGGACAATTAGAAAGAGCGAACCGGAAGATATAAAATGGTTGGTGAAGACGGTTCAAGAAGCAGTGGATGTTCCTTTATGTATCGATAGTCCTAACTACGAAGCTATAGAAGCGGGGTTAGAGGTTTATGATTGGGACAAAGGGAAAGCCCTGATTAATTCAGTAACAGCAGAGAGAGAAAAACTTGAGTTAATTTTACCCTTGGTTAAAAAATATAAGTGTTCGGTGGTAGCCCTTACTATGGATGAACGTGGTATCCCTCAGGATTCCAAAGAGAGATTTGAAATTACTGATAGATTGATAAAAAAACTTACCAGCGAAGGAATCCTTACAGAAGATATATATATTGACCCTTTAACTTTGCCGGTCAGTGCTAATATTCAAAATTCCAATATTGTTCTGGAGACTTTAAAAAGAATTAAGGATTCACATCCTGAAGTTAAAACAATTATAGGGTTAAGTAACATTTCCTACGGGTTGCCGGAAAGAAGATTGATTAATCAAGGTTTTGTGGTTTTGGCAGTGGCTTGTGGTCTTGATGCGGTTATATTAGATTCCACTGATCAGAAGATAATGGCTTTAATTAAAGCAATCAACCTTTTATTGGGTAAAGATGAATTTTGCGGGCAATATCTTAAGGCTTTTCGAGAAGGGAAATTATAAAGGAACAGGGGATGGTTTCTTTGTTCCTTTTTAAAAAGGGAGATTGTAATTTTAGTTAAATCAAAGAAGGGCAGATAGAAAGTCAATGAATTTAAAAGAAAAATTAGCAGCGAATAAGTTTGTAGTAACGGTGGAGTTAGATCCCCCCAAAACTTTAAATTTAGATAAAATTTTGGCAGAAGTAAATAGTGCCAATTTTAGAAAGGTAGTAGATGCGGTAAATGTTACTGATTGTCCTTTAGCTAAATTAAGGATGAGTCCCATTGCCCTTTCCCATATTATTCAGGAAAAAATTAATTTGGAAGCAATTTTTCATATAACCTGCCGAGATAGAAATTTATTGGGTTTACAGGCTGAGCTTTTAGGTGCATCTGCTTTGGGAGTAAAGAATATTCTGGCTTTAACAGGAGACCCTCCCGAGGTGGGTGATTATGTTATGGCGACTGGTGTTTATGATGTAGATTCTATAGGGTTAGTAAGAATGGTAAACAAATTAAATAATGGATATGAGTACGGTGGGAATGAGCTTAAAGATAAAACAGATTTTTTTATCGGGATAGCGGTTAATCCCACTGCCCAGGATTTAACAAAGGAGATAAAACGGTTTGAAGAAAAAGCATTGGCCGGAGCTAACTTTATTCAAACCCAACCCATTTATGATATAGGGCTACTGGAAAGATTTTTAAAACTTACCGCTCATATCAATATACCAAAAATTATCGGGATTATGCCTTTAAAAAGTTTTAAAATGGTTGAATATTTAAATAAAAATTTGCCTGGTATCTTTGTTCCTTCCGAAGTAAAAGAGAGAATGAGGGGGAAGGATGCAGAGGAAGGAATAAAGATAGCTCAAGAAATTATTGATGAAATAAGAAAATTTAAAGAAGTAGCAGGAATTCATATATTCCCTTTGCGAGATATGGAGTTAACCTGTCGCTTGCTATGTTAGTCGTTAGTTTCAAATACAATTTTTTAGTTATCGGTACATAGCTAAAAATTTAAAGCTAACAGCGAAAAACCATAATTCAAAACTCAAAACTTTTTCTCTTAATACTAAACTTTGGGTTTTAGTTTTTACTTCTTTATCTTTTCATTTTGCTATATAGTATATGAGATAGGAAAGATGAAACTCAACAGATAAAACAATATATTTAAATTTTAAATTTTGAGCTATAGCTTTGCGTTTTTCGTTTTTCGTTTTATTACTATATACTAATTAGGGCTTATGTGAAAAAGGAATTCCCATACAATTAAAATAAAAGAAGAAAGATATGAAGATAATAAAAGATATCAGATTCAATATAGACAGAGAGGAAGTATTACGATACCAGGAATATAGTAAAAAAAGGGTTAAAAAACCCAACCAAAATATTTTAAGGATTACCGAAGAAGAAATTAATCGAGGATATGATCTTTTTAAACCTCTGGGGATTTATTCCTTAATTAAAATTATGTGCTTTACATCAGAGGGAAGGATTAATTTAGAGAACGAGCTTGTTTTTAGATTTTCTAAATCTATATTTAATCAATTAAAAGGAGCAAGCCATTTGCTTGTAGGAGTGGTTACTATAGGAGATTTTTTGGAAAAGAAAGTTTCCGAATTATTCTCTCAAGGAGAATATCCTCAGGCATTAGCTTTAGATGCAGTAGGGACTGTAGCAGTCGAAGACTTTAGTCGAGAAGTTAGAAAATTAGCCCGTCAAGAAGTAAAAGAACAAGGCTTTAAAACGAGTAGACATTTTTCTCCCGGTTATGGTGGTTGGGAAGTATCTCAACAAGACATCATCTTCAAAAGTATTCCCGCTGATAATATCGGAGTAAGGCTAACCAAAGGCTACATGATGTTACCCCAAAAGTCATTATCCTGGGCAATTGGGGCAGGTAAAAAAATAATTACTTCTTCTGAAGAAGATAGTAACTGCGAAAATTGTCAGTGTGAATACTGTAATTATAAATTATAAATTTTTTTAAGCAAGGAGAAAATAATGGGAAAAACAATTGTTGAGAAGATACTTTCGGCTCATACAGATACGGATAATTTTAAGATTGGAGATATAATTAAAGCTCGGGTTGATTTTACTTTTGCCAATGATATCACTGCTCCCATAGCTCTAAAATATTTTAAAGAAAGTGGTGCCAAGCAAGTATTTGACAGAAAAAGAGTTGGTCTAATCCCTGATCATTTTGCCCCCAATAAAGATATAAAATCTGCAGAACAGTGTAAATTATTGAAAGAGTTTGCTCGGGAATATGAAATAGAGAATTATTTTGAAATAGGAAAGATGGGAATAGAACACGCTCTCCTGCCAGAAAAGGGATTGGTTCTTCCTGGAGATGTGGTAGTGGGAGCAGATTCTCATACCGATACTTCCGGCGCATTGGGCGCTTTTGCCATAGGAGTGGGCAGTACCGATCTGGCAGCCGTTATGGCTCTTGGTGAGATCTGGCTTAAAGTGCCACCCACTATTAAATTTATCTATTCCGGAAAATTAAATAAATGGGTAAGCGGTAAAGACCTGATCCTCTATACTATTTCCAAGATTGGGGTAGATGGAGCAAATTATAAGGTGATGGAATTTAGCGGAGAAGTAATCAAAGGTCTTTCTATGGATAATCGCTTTACTATGTGTAATATGGCTATTGAAGCAGGGGCTAAAACCGGAATTATCGAACCTGATGAGATTACTCTAGAATATTTAAAAGGACGTGCCACAAGGCCTTTTAAGATCTATAAAAGTGATCCTGATGCTCATTATGAGAAAATTATGGAAATTGATGTCAGTAAAATCGAGCCCCAGGTAGCTTTTCCTCACCTGCCGGAGAATGCTAAACCGATAAGTAAAGCAAAAGGGATTAAAATTGATCAATCCATTATCGGTTCCTGTACCAACGGTAGAATAGAAGACTTACGCATAGCTGCTGAAATCTTAAAAGGGCAACAGGTTCATTCTGAAGTTAGATTGATTATTATCCCGGCTACTCAAGATGTTTATCTGCAAGCCCTTCGAGAAGGATTAATTGATATATTTATTTCTTCCGGAGCCGCAGTAAGTACCCCTACTTGTGGTCCTTGCTTAGGTGGATATATGGGCATCTTGGCTAAAGGGGAAAGGGCAATTTCTACCACAAACAGGAATTTTGTGGGGAGAATGGGACATCCTGAAAGCGAAGTATACCTGGCCAGTCCTGCCATTGCTGCTGCTTCTGCAATTATGGGGAGAATAGCTAGTCCCGAGGAGGTGAAATAGAATGATAATTAAAGGCAAAGTTTGGAAATTTAAAGATAACATCGATACTGATGTCATTATTCCTGCCCGTTATCTTAATACCTCTGATCCCAAAGAGTTAGCCCTACATTGTATGGAAGATTATGATTCTGAGTTTGTCAAAAAGATAAATCAGGGGGACATTATAGTGGCGGGTAGAAACTTTGGCTGTGGGAGTTCCCGCGAACATGCCCCTATTGCCCTAAAAGCAGCAGGAATATCTTGTGTTATTGCCCCATCTTTTGCCCGAATCTTTTTTAGAAATGCTATAAATATTGGCCTTCCTATATTTGAATCTGTAGAGGTAGTAGACCAATGTTCTCCAGGGAATATATTAGAGGTGGATAC
>JBAUBA010000126.1:0-4381 GCA_049676265.1 Atribacterota bacterium | reverse complement strand
CAAGTATAGATAGAAATGGTATTCCCTGTGATTGTGGGAATACAGGCTGTCTTGAAAATTATGTAAGCTGGCCTGCTATCTGCTCTAAAGTATTGTCTTCTGTAGCACAGGGAAAACATACAATGATGTCGGAATTAGTAAAAGGTGATACAAGTCGAATTACCCCCTCTATTTTTCGTGATGCATTGAAAAAAGATGATCAATTAGCAAAAGAAATTATGAAGGATACTGCGGCATATCTTGCAACCGCGATGGTTAATCTAGTTAATTTATTAAATCCAGATATAATCATTTTAGGAGGGAAGGTTGCTTATGATAATCATTTTCTGCTTTCCCAGGTAAAGAAATTAGTGTTTAAACAAGCTCTGACTATTTTAACTAATAAACTAGAAATTTGTTCGACTTCTTTGAGAGATGATTTTAGAATGATTGCCGCTGCAACTATTCCTTTACAGGAGATATTTCATTTCTCTATTTCTTCTTGATTTAAGAAATTTTTATGGTCAAGATATATTATCTGTTAAAATATATATTTTGTTTAATTAAAAAGACTATTGTTTAGGTTAAAGCAATAGAGAATTTCCTTTTATTTGGAGAAAGGGAGAAAAAAAGAGAAAGGAGGTTATTTTGAAATAAAACTAAATCCAATTTTTTTATGTAAATAAAAAATAAGGGAGGATAAAAATGATGTTTAAAAAATTATTTTGTCTTATTGTGGCTTTAGTATTTGTTTCTAGTATATCAGTTTGTGTTTTTAGTCAAGAAAAAGAAGTGGAATTAACGATGCTTAATTATCTTGATATTACTTCTCCAGAAGCTGCAGCTTGGGATGCTACTGTGGCAGCATTTAATGCTAAATATCCCAATATCACGCTGAAAATTGAAAATAGTTTTAGCGATGCATACCATCAGAAACTTGCTGCGTTGGCTGCTGCAGGAGATCTGCCTGACGTTATGTATCTGTGGCCAAGTGGACGAAGTGCTGAAATTTATAGAAATAAGCTTACCGAAGATCTGTATCCATTTCTAGGCGCAGATAAAGACAAATTTGTTCCTGCTGCTGTTGCTCCCCAATGGGATGGTAAACTTTATGAGCTTCCTATTGGAATCACTGCAACCCATGTTATGTATGTTAATACTAAACTACTTAGTGATCTTGGACTTACCATTCCTAAGACCTACGATGAACTTGTTGCGATGGTGCCTAAAATAAAAGAAGCTGGCCTTTATCCTATCTTAATGCCTAATAAAGCTTCCTGGGTTATGCAGTCCTGTCTATTCAGCGCTTTAGTAGGAAGAATATGCGGACAAGAGTGTATAGATAAAGCAATTACAGGAGAGGCCTCTTTTACAGATCAAGAGTTTGTTGATTCTCTTGCACTTGTAAAAGATATGTATGATACTGGTTTACTTCCACCTCAAAGCATCCAGTTAGAGTACGGAGATGGTCCAAACCTGTTTGCAACCGGAAGAAGTCCGTTTATGATTGATGGAGATTGGCGAGTAGGTGCAGTAGCCCCTCTTTTAACTAAAGAGGCACAAGAAAATTTTGAACTTGCTGTATTTCCTGATATTGCAGGACAAAAAGGTGAGTCCGGTTCCACCTCTACTATTGTAGCAACTGGTTTTGGTATGAAAGCAGGTCTTACAGGGGATAAAGCTGATGCTGCATGGAAATGGGTTTCCTTCTTTGCAGGACCTGAAGCGTCAGAAATAAGATTAATTGAACAGGGAATGATACCTGTTTATATTATGGATATTTCGGCTTATGACATAGCGCCACTTGCAGTAAAAAGAGGAGCTTTTTATCCTAAACACAGCGGTACAGTTGTGCTTGATGGTGTTATTACTGGTGAACCAATCAATATAATAAACATTGGTCTCCAGGAATTGGCATTAGGTAATACCACACCTGAAAAACTAGCGGCAGATATAGAAGCTGCAATGAAATTAGTTCGATAAGGTAACCGATAATGGGCACCGTATACGCGGTGCCCATTAAATATGTTAGAGAGATAGAATATAAAAAATGGAAAAATTCAAAAGAGTATCAATATATATGGCCTTTGTTTTGCCAGCATTGTCTGTTTATCTGGCGATAATCGCATTTCCAATAATATCATCTGTGGGCTTGAGTTTTACAAATTATAATATTTATAAAAACCTGGCTATATGGATCGGGTTGGCAAATTATATAAAAATATTCAAAGACCCGGTTTTTTGGTTTTCAATGAGGAATAATTTTTTTGTTATCTTCGTATCTGTTTTTGGTCAGATACCACTCGGATTTGCACTGGCATACTTTATATATAGAAAGATTGTAAAACGTTCAGGTTTTTTTCAGGCTATGGTTTTTCTCCCAACTGTTATTTCCACTATCATTATAGGAATTCTCTGGTCAAAGATGTTTTCTCCGATTGGAGTTGTACCAAGGATCATTCAGGCTATTACTAATAATCCTAGTTATTCAATGACTATAATGAATAGTAAAAATCTGGCGATGATTCCTATTGGGTTTGTTCTTCTCTGGGTGTATACAGGAACTTACCTGATCATTTTTTTGGCTAACCTGCAGAATATTGATCCGAATATCATTGAGGCTGCTCAAATAGATGGAGCAACAGATGGCCAAATTTTTAGAAAAATTATTGTACCTCAACTTTATGGCGTAATAGTATTAACCTCGATTTTAGCTATATCGGGTAGTTTAAAGAGTTTTGATTTACTTTTTGCCATGACTGGCGGTGGACCTGCCTATTATACAAATTTGTTATCAATTTATATGTATAATTACTCTTTCATATATTATAACTATGGTGTAGGATCTGCCGTTTCTACGGTTATGGTTATCTTATCGATTGTTTTAGTGATTCTGATACGATTTGCAAGAAGAAAAATTGATACTGATATGGGGGCATAAACTGTGTACGAGGATACTTTAAATATAAGAAAAGAAAGGAATATTTTTAACAGATTATTAATTTATATAGTTTTTATAACATTTACGATATTTACCCTTTTTCCTTTAATCTGGCTTTTTTATTCTTCATTTAAACCACAGCTTGAAATTATCAGGGATAGTTTTGCATTACCACATAACCCGACTTTCAGTAATTATACCCAGGCAATAATAAAAGGAAAATTAAATATATATGCGATAAACAGCATAATTTATACAGTTGTTTCTACAGGGCTGGTCATCATTCTTTCTATGATGGCCTCTTTTGCATTCGCTAAAATAAAAAATAGGGCAACTCCATATTTATATAATTCTTTTTTGATAGGTTTACTTATCACCATACAGGCTATTTTAATCCCATTATTTATTTCTATGACACGGATTGGGCTTAGAGATACCCGCTTGGGAATAATAATGATTTATGTAGCCATCAATCTGCCTCTGGCGGTTTATTTAGGGACAGAATATGTAAAAGCAATACCGGATTCTTTGATTGAATCAGCTCAGATTGACGGTGCTTCTTATTTTACAATTTTTTTTAAAATAATTATGCCTATGTGCAAACCAGTTATGGTAACTATTCTTATTTTTACTGCTCTTGCCTGCTGGAACGAATTTATGCTTGCTCTTGTCTTTACCAGTTCTGACTCAGCAAGAAGCCTTCCTGTAGGCATTTTTTCCTTCTCCGGTCCTCTTGCAACTGAGTATGGGATGCAGTTTGCGGCTCTGGTTATTGGAATGACACCAATGGTTTTACTATATGCAATATTTCATAAGCAGATAACCCGGGGATTTGCAGCTGGAGGGGCAATAAAGGGATAACCTTTGTTAACTTAATCATATTTAAAGATAAGATAATATGTAAAAAATATATCTCATTATGAATAGATAAGTAAAAATTTAAGTATGAGGTTAAAATTTACAATATGAGGTATCCAGAAATAAAGCATTTACTTATTTATTAAAAATATTAGTAATATCTTCTATCATTGCTTAATAGCACTAATTATTGAGGAGTGTTTCTATAATGAGAAATGAATACAAAAGCAAATCAGAAAAAGATATCACAATTTTTAAGAAGCTAATCTCTAAGATGACTCTTAGAGAAAAAATAGGGCAGATGTTTCAAGTTGGTTTTATTGGTACAAAGATTACTTCTGAAATATCGGAAATGATAAAAGGTTATCACATAGGAGGGATAATATATTTTAAACGTAATATCAAGTCGCTTGAACAGATATCCAATCTTTCAAATGAATTGCAGATATTATCGGCAAGCAAGAGACCAGGTTTACCGTTGATGATATCTACTGACCAGGAAGGTGGAATGGTCAGCCGTCTGGTAGGAGGAACTCATTTTCCTGGAAATATGATATTAGGTGCAACAAGAAATGTTAGGCTGGCTAAAAGAGATGGTCAGGC
>JBAUBA010000125.1:0-7184 GCA_049676265.1 Atribacterota bacterium | reverse complement strand
CCGGGTGTTGGCCAGGTAGGAGCAGGTCTGGTGAAACCTCCGATGAACTGTTTTGAGGATGCCTTACAAGCATTCGTAGAAGATTTGGAAACAAAAAATTTAGTATAATAGTATAATAGGGAGAAATGATAGGGGAAAAACCATTGGAAGATATAGTAATGTTGGATTTACCCGTATCCTCGCAGGACCATATTTGGGTATGATACTTGCTAACCTGGGGGGCAAAAATAATCAAGATCGAAAGACCAGAAACAGAAGATGACTCCCGAAATTTTGGTTCTAGTTCACCTTGAATTTTTGATTATTTAGAAGATAGAAATTTGGAAGTAAATAAGGAAGCCATGAAACCCGCAAAAAGTGCCTTTGACCTTATAAGAGAATTCCTTTTATTAAAGATAAGAAAAATAATAATTCTGAGGAGGGAAGGGGGAATAAGCGTAATATAGTATCGCGTATTTTAGAGCAAAAATATTAAATATATTTTGGAGGTAACTTAAATGAAATTATACGATCTTTCTCAAGTATTAGGTGTAAATAATTTTTTTTGGCCTTATTATCCACCTTTCGAAGCGAAGTATTTTAAAAGAAAAGCAGAACAAGGGGTTAATGCGCAGTATATACAAACTTCTAATCATATTGGTACTCATCTTGATGCTCCACGTCATTTTTTGACAAACGGCATGACTATAGACCAGATTCCCATGGAATGGTTATATGGTGATGGAGTAATTGTAGACCTCAGTGATGAAATGGATGAATTGGCAGTCTATACTCCAGAGATGATTGAAAAGAGAGTAGAGGTAAAAGAAGGGGATTTACTAATGCTACATACTGGTTGGCATAAATATGGGTATGGAGGTTCAGAAGCCGATGAGGAAAAATATATCCTTTTACATCCAGGATCTCATCCAGATATGGTAGATTGGTTAATAGAGAAGAAAATAAAAATTTGGGGAGTAGATACTCCTTCTACCGATCATCCGATGGACTTGCCGATAGGTAGATTTCTCGGTAAAGGCTCTTTTGGTCATTGTGACAGAGTGCGTGCTAAAGCAGAAAAGAAATTTGGTAAGGAAAAAGTAAAAGAGTTATTCCCGGAGGAAGATTATCAACTTACTCATAATAAATTATTCCCTAAAAATTGTATGCATATAGAGAATTTAGGAGGGGAAATCGGTGCACCCGAGATTCAAAATAAACGTATTAAAATTGGCTGTTTCCCCTGGAAATTTGAAAATGGAGAAGCTGCATTTTGTAGAGCCGTTGCATTTCTTGATAAGTAAATTGTAAACCTGTCTATATAAATATAGAATACAACCCATCTTCTACTTTTTTTAAAGCGTTAATATATTATTAACGCTTATGTAAATAAACAAACAGAAAACGGGCGATATATGTATTAATAATTATAGAATGGTATCGCCCAATTTGAATTATTTTAATATTATATTATTTTTTTTGTTTTATTAAATAGAAAACATCTTAGATGAATCTATTATATAAGGAGAAATGATATGGAAAGAAAAAAACCATTGGAAGATATAGTAGTGTTGGATTTTACCCGTGTCCTCGCCGGACCATATTGTGCTATGATACTTGCCAACCTGGGAGCAAAAATAATCAAGGTTGAAAGACCTGAAACAGGAGATGACTCCCGAAGTTTTGGTCCATACAAAAATGGGAAAAGTGCTTATTTTGTAAGCTTGAACCGGGGGAAGAAAAGTATTGCTATAGATTTAAAAAAACCTGAAGGAAAACAGATTGTAAAAGAATTAGCTAAAGTGTCAGATGTGGTCCTTGAAAACTTCAGACCCGGAACTACCAGAAAATTAGGACTGTCTTATGATATTTTATCTAAAATAAATCCACGAGTTATCTATGCAGCTGTTTCCGGTTTTGGACACAGCGGCCCATACTCCGAAAAACCTGCTTATGATATGATTGCCCAGGCCTTAGGCGGTATTATGAGTATAACCGGACAACCGGGAGGAGAGCCTACCCGGGTAGGCTCGTCAGTCGGTGATATTATTGCAGGTATGTTTGGAGCGATAGGAATTATTTCTGCAATCTACGAAAGAGTATTTACCGGCAAAGGTCAGATGGTCGATGTTGCCATGCTTGATGGACAGGTTGCAGTTCTTGAGAACGCCATAGCCAGATATGACATAAGCGGAGAGGTACCAGGTCCTATTGGCTCAAGGCACCCATCTATTACTCCTTTTGGCGGATTTAAAACAAAAGACTCGTGGGTTATTATTGCCTGTGGTAATCAAGTGATTTGGGAAAGATTTTGCAAAGTAGTTAATCGTGAAGATTTGCTGGAAGTGGAAGAATTTAAGACAAACGAGAAAAGGACAGAAAATTACCAGAAGATAAAGCCCGTCCTTGATGAAATTGTTATTCAAAAAACTACAGAAGAATGGTTAAAAATTTTCGAATCTGCTAGCGTACCTGCCAGCGCCATTAATACCGTTGATAAGCTCTTTAATGACCCACAAGTGAAGGCAAGAAAAATGATTATAGAAGCTGAACAGCCTGGAATGGGGAAAATGCATTTAGCGGGAAATCCGATAAAGTTATCGACAGTAACCGAAGAAGTGGTTACAGATCCTGCTCCCAAGATTGGAGAGCATACTGAGGAGATTCTTCGAAGCTTTTTAAATTATGATGATATCAGGATTGATGAATTAAAAAAACAGAAAACGATATTTTAGTTAAAAAATGAAGAGAGAAACAAATCGGACCTACTGTAGTGGCTGACCTTAGTGATATTGCAGAAGATTATGGAATTTATTTATACTCTAAAAGATATTATGGAAAGAGCAGAGACAAAGAAGGGTGACATATTGGCAATCTATACCAGTCCCTCATGATGTAATCCATATAGAAAATATTGAAGGAGAGGTTAAAAAATTTTTAACAAAAGGACTACTGTGGGATGTTTCCCCTGGTACTTTAATTCAATATAAGGAAGGAGAGAACAGATGAAGGAATTTATTGCTGCTGCCGTTCAAATTGCGGTTAAACCAAATGATATTGATTATAATTTGGAAAAAATAGGTTTTTGGCTTGAGACTGCAGTGAAAGAGCATGGTGCTGAATTAGTGGTATTTCCGGAGTCTATTACTACCGGATTTACTCCAGGCATGCCGCCTGAAGAGTTCTATAATTTATTGAATTATATTCCGGGACCTGAAACCGACCAAATTGGAGCGCTTGCCAGAGAATTAAAGGTACATGTTATCCTTCCCATGTATGAGAAAGGCAAAGAAAAAAATGTAATCATGAATAGTTCTATACTTATAAATGATGAGGGAGAAATTGCTGGAATTTACCGTAAAACACACCCTTTTCCCACCGAGAGGATTAGTGGAGGCGGATGGACTACTCCCGGCAAGGAAGCTGTTGTAGTGGATACTAAATTGGGGAAAATCGGGATGATGATATGTTATGATGGCGATTTCCCTGAATTGAGCAGAGTTTTGGCTATTCAAGGAGCGGAGATTATTGCAAGGCCTTCAGCATTATTACGAAGTTTTGAGATATGGGATATGACTAATAAGGCTAGGGCTTATGATAATCATGTGTATGTTATAGCGGCAAATGCTGTAGGGGCAGATGCGGGAGATAATTATTATTTTGGAAGCAGTATGATAATTAGCCCTATCGCCCAGAAACTTGCCCAGGCTCGAGGTACAGAAGAGATAATATCTGCAAAAATTGACCCAAATCCACTAAAGCATGTAACTTATGGGTCAAATAGCCCAATGATATTCGATCATCTTGAAGATAGGAACTTGGAAGTTTATAAGGATATTTTAAAGGAAGCGAAAAGCCCTTTTGAACCGGCAAAGCGAATTTCATATAACCAGTAATAACGATAAAGTTAAAAAACCTTTTTGCCCATGCAATTTAATAGGTATTTATAAAAAAATATTTTTGATTTTTTAAAAATAAAGCAGGATTTTTGAAATCCTTGTCGAATAGATATGTAGATTTACAAAATGAAATTAGATTCTTGAAGGAAGGTCTATTTTCTTACTTTGTTGATCGGAAAAAAAATTAAAAAGGAAGGAGGTGAAAAAAAGAATGAGAAATAAAAAATTAGTACTGATGGTCATTTTTTCTCTATTGATTGTACTTTGCACAGGTAGTATTAGTTTATTGGCTGCAGATAAAGTGTATGTGAACGGTATTGATGCTGATTATCCTCCCTTTGCCTACATCGATGAAAAAGGTAATCCTGCTGGTTTTGATGTGGAGTGCCTGAATTGGATTGCCCAGGAGATGGGTTTTGAAGTCAAACATCAACCAACTGCCTGGGATGGTATAGTTTCCAGTTTATTAGCCAAAAAGATTGATATGGTTTATTCGGGAATGTCTATTACTCCCGAGAGGCTGGAAAAGGTAGATTTTAGTATACCTTACTGGGAAATAAACCAAGCACTTTGTGTGGGTGAAGATTCAGACCTTAATATTATCGCAGCCTTAAGCGGAGATAAATATACAGTAGGCAGCCAGAGAGGGTGCACAGCTGCAGAGTGGATCGAAGAAAACCTGGTAGGAACCGGCATACTTCCGAAAGATAACCTAAAACTGTATGAAGGTTTTTCTTTGGCGGTCAAAGATTTACTAAATGGAAGAATAGATTCAGCTATGATGGATGATGTAATGGTAGAAGATGCTATCAGAAAAGGACAAGCCGTGAAGATTGTAGGAATAATTAAAACTGGCGAAGCGTACGGGATAGCAGTTAGAAAAGAAGATAAAGAATTAAAGGCATTGCTTAATGAAGGAATAGCTAAATTGAAAAAGTCAACTGAATGGGATGAATTGATTATTAAATATTTTAGTGAATAAAAGATATAATAAAGGTGGAGAAAATGTATTCTTGTCTTTAGGTTATTTCTCCACCTTTATTTGGTTATAAAGTGAGAGTAATAACTATGAATGAAAATCTTGCATTAATCTACCAATCTCTCCCTTATTTACTTAAAGGCTGTGCGATAACTATTGGATTGGTAGGGGGGGCTTTAGGCCTGGGTTTTGTGATAGGGATTCCCATGGCGGTAGGTCAAGTTTATGGGAATAAATATTTATCCGGTTTAATCTCTCTTTATGTCTGGTTCTTCCGGGGGCTTCCGGTTTTAGTCCTTCTTTTTCTTTTTTATTTTGGATTATTTTCCCTCTTGGGACTAAATTTACCTGCTTTTACGGCTGCTATCCTGGTTTTAGGATTACGAAGTGCTGCTTATCAATCGCAGATTTTTCGAGGGAGCATACAATCGCTCGGTGAGGGGCAGATGTTAGCTGCCCGTTCTTTAGGAATGAAGAAATCTGAGGCAATTTTGTATATAATTTTACCCCAGGCTTTGCGGATTTCTATTCCCGGTTGGTCTAATGAATATGCTATTCTCTTGAAAGATTCGGCAATTACCTATGCTGTGGGGGTAATGGAAATATTAACCAGGGCGAATTTTATTTCTACCCGAACTTATAAACCTATGCCCATTTTTCTCACCTGTGCAGTAATTTTTATTATTTTAACTTATGGCGGAGTGAAAATTCTTGATCTTTTAGAAAATAAAGTGAGAATTCCTGGTTATGGAGAGGGGGAAAGGTGAAGTTAAATAAGATGCAGAAGGATAAGGATATCGTATTACGTGTAGAAGATATACACAAATGTTATGGAAAAGAAGAGATATTAAAAGGAATTTCTTTTGAAATTAAAAAAGGAGAAACTAAAGTTATTATTGGTCCTTCGGGAAGCGGGAAAAGCACCATGCTTCGCTGTATTAATCAGTTGACTATTCCGGACAAGGGCAAAATCTGGTTAGAAAATGAAGAAGTAACCCATGATAAGAAGGATATTAATCGATTTCGCCAGAAAATGGGTATGGTTTTTCAGGATTTTAATTTATTCGATCACTTAAATGCCTTAAAGAATGTCGAAATAGGTTTGATAAGAGTAAAAAAGATGGATAAGAAAGAAGCCAGAGAAAAGGCAATGGAAGAATTAAAACAAGTTGGTTTGGAAAAACAGGCTGATTTATATCCTGCACAACTTTCAGGAGGACAAAAACAAAGAGTATCTATAGCCCGAGCTTTAGCTATGGACCCCAAAGTAATGCTTTTTGATGAACCTACTTCGGCTCTTGACCCGGAATTAATCGGGGAAGTATTAGAAGTAATAAAAAAATTAGCTCTTAACGGTATGACCATGGTAGTGGTTACCCATGAAATGGGTTTTGCCCGTTCAGTAGCAAATGAGATAATATTTATGGAAAATGGAAAAATTATGGATCAGGGGACTCCGTATAAATTATTTAATAATCCTGAGCATGAGCGAACCAGACAATTTCTTTATAAGATAACTGAACTTTATGGAAAGTCGGAAGAATAAAGAATGGAAACAATTGCTTTTATTAGAGAAATACTTTTATTTCCTTTATTAGAAGGAACATTGATGACTATTAAATTAATCCTTGCCTCCATTCCTTTCGGTTTTATTTTGGGGACTTTGATAGCCGTGGGGAGGGTATACGGGAATAAAATTATTTCCACACTATGCACTGTTTATGTAATTTTTTTTCGTGGCACTCCTTTATTGGTACAGCTTTTTATCCTTTATTATGGTTTACCCTCTGTCGGTATTTTCTTTTCCCCCTTTGTAGCTGCAGTTATTGGCTTTATTCTTTGTAGTTGTGCCTACCATTCCGAATATATAAGAGGGGCACTACAATCGATTAAAAGTGGCCAAATGATGGCTGCTGAAGCTCTGGGTATGACCAGGCCTAAAGCCATTTTATATATTATTCTCCCCCAGGCTTTAAGAAGAGCAATTCCCGGATGTTCCAATGAAATTATCTATTTAATAAAATATTCTTCACTTGCTTTTATGGTTACTTGCGTAGAGTTAACCGGGGCGGGGAAAATTATCGCTTCTCGTTACTTTGAATATACTTTAGTTTTTGCAGTAGTGGGGGCAATTTACCTATTAATAGTTTCTGTGGTTACTAAAATACTTAACACTTTAGAGAAAAAATTAGAAATTCCCGGATTGGGATAAAAAGAAAAGAAAGTTGAAATTTAATTTCATTCAAATTATTTATATTTTTAAAAGAGCGATAAGCTCTCAGATATATAGGAGGAATAAGTTTGAAAAAATTGTTGACCGGTAATGA
>JBAUBA010000124.1:0-1943 GCA_049676265.1 Atribacterota bacterium | reverse complement strand
AGCGTTTATCGTATAGTAAATTTAGTATCATGTATTACGTGTTGAGTATTGAGTATTGCGTAAATTCACATTTTTTTGTGAAAAATATAGAATAATAAAACTATTCTCTTACATTACAGATTATTTGCAGTAGAGGTCGGATTTATCCGACCCGGCTATTCCAGTATTTTTTAACGGGCTCGATAAATCGAGCCCCTACCTTGATAGGAAAAACGCCTCTTTAACGGATTCATATATATTACTGAAAATAAAAATGATTATTTACAATGACATTGCAAATTTTTTTGTTATTTTTAATAATATATCATATAATAAACTAGAAGTCGAAAATATTATTTTAAAAAATTTAAAAAATATTTAAAAAAAAAGAAGGATTTTTAAAACACGATATTGAAGTACACTATAATACCTTAAATGAAAATATCGATGAAAGGAGGAAGTTTTTAATAATTTTAAAAAAGGAGGTAAATTTTTGTGAAAAAGAATGTTTTAATAAAAGGTATTCTGGTATTAATTGCAATTTCTTTATTGACTATTGGATTTACAGGATGTGGGACACCTTATCCGACTACAGGAACAGTTTATTTAGTAATTTACGGTTATGATTATTATAATATTTACATGGATTACGACCAAATAGGCTGGGCAAAGCCCGCAGGTACATATTTAATTACTTTCGATGTCTCTACGGGAAATCATTACTTTCAAGCGTATGATACTAAGGGATCGTATTGGGGTTACGATTCTAAAAATCAATATATACGCACTGGAGATAATTATGTATACCTTTATCCTTACTAAATCAATATCAATAAATATCTTTGAATTATTGTAAAGCATTGAATGCAATACAAAAGACAGGCTGCCCTCAACTATATTTTTTCGATAAAAGTAGTCTGTCTTTTTTTATGTAAAATAAAATATTCGTAAAAAGAGGATTTTTTAAAATATTGTTGACTCTTTATTATAACGAATATTTTTTATAAATAAAGGTTGTGAATGATGCATAATCGTATATCACCAAATAAAAACTTTTTAGTCCTTCTATTTTTTTTAATATTATTTTCGTTTTTGCTTACCGGCTGCTGGGGATATCCCTATCCTCCTAATACAACTACCCCTCCAGTTTTGCCAACTTATCTTACTGAAATTGTGGTCCAGCCTGGCACTATGGATTTAGAAGAAGGAGAGTCGCAGTCTATTATTTCTGTTACCGCTTATTATTCTGATTCAAGTACAGCAGATATTCCCCTTAGCTATTGCACCTATTATAATTATAACCCTTCTTGTGCCAGTGTAAATTCAAGTGGGTTAATCACTGGAGTGTCAACTGGCACAGCAGTTATTTTGGTAATTTACACAGAAAGCGCAATAAGCAAGACTGATACTGTAACCATAAATGTCACCACTGCGCCGACTACTCCTGCTATCCTTAGTTACATTAAAGTCTCACCTTCAGTTATGAGTTTAAACGTGGGAGAATCACAAACCTTTAATTCGGTTACTGCCTACTATTCTGACTCAAGCTCGGCGAATGTAAACCTTACTACCTGTAATTACAGTTCAAGTAATCCTGATTGTGCTACCGTAAGCAATAGCGGGACCGTTACAGCTGTATCTGATGGCTCTTCTACTATTACGATATCTTATGCTGAAGGCGGAGTAACCAAAACAACATCAGCAGAAATTACAGTCGGGACAGTTATTCAAAATGAAGTAGTATATCGCGCTCTTTGTGTGGGAGTGGGGGATTATATGTACTTCCCCGATAGTTATGGTAATATCGACCTTCCCGGTCCACCTTATGATGTAAACAGAATATGTTATACTCTTGACAGATGCCGATTCGGGTCAGTAGATACCGAATTTTCTGAAATCTGGTATATCACTGACCTGTCTGCTACGAAATCATCTATCTTGCAGGCAATAACCAATGTTTTTGC